>JABFRE010000146.1 GCA_013141325.1 Novosphingobium sp. | reverse complement strand
GGCCGGGGGCGCCGCTTGCCGATGCGCTGCCGCTGCGGGTGGCGGGCGGGCTGCACGCGCTGCATCTCAAGGGTACCGAACCGGCACTTAAGGCGATCTACGCAGGGCACGAGGGCTTAGATGACGCGGCTATCGTTGCCGCCGCGATCCACGCCCACGAAGCAGACCTTCTGCCCTGGCTGGATGGCCCGCCGCAGACCAACGAGGCGGGCCGCTCGGCCAATTTCATCGGTGCCATGCTGTGGCTGGCCGACCGGGGGCTGCCTCCGCGCTTCGAATGTCTGGAAATCGGATCGAGCGCCGGGATCAACCTGATGCTTGGGCGCTACCACTACGATCTGGGCGGAGTGCAGGTCGGGCCCGAGCCGGGGGCAATCCGGTTTCAGCCCGAATGGCAGGGCGATCCGCCTCCGGATCGGGCTATTTCGATTGCCAGCACCAAGGGCTGCGATGTGGCGCCGGTCGACCTGACCGATCCCGCGCAGGCGCTGCGGCTCAAAGCCTATATCTGGCCCGAACACACCGAGCGGTTCGCCCGGCTGGAAGCAGCGGTTGCCGAGGCGGCCCGGGCCGCGCCCGATCTGGTCGCGATGAACGCCGCCGATTTCGTCGAGGGCGAGCTGGCAAAGCCGCAGCAGCCGGGGACCACACGGATGCTGATGCATTCGATCGTCTGGCAATATGTGCCCGCCGACCAGCAGGCGCGGGTGACTGCGGCGATGGAAGCGGCCGGCGCGAGCGCCAGTGCCGAAACGCCGCTGGCCTGGGTCTCGCTGGAGGCCAACCGGGTGCTGCATATTCATGAGATGACTGTGCGGTACTGGCCGGGCGGAGCGGAGCCGGTGGTGGTCACCCGCGCCCATCCGCACGGTGCTTGGATCGGCTGGGGCGGCAGCGAACGGACGATCTAGCCGCGTTTGGCCTCGATTTCGCTGCGGCGGCGTTCCGCCCGTTCGCGCAGCCGTGCGGGTGTGCGAATTCCGATCCGCTCGGCCCGCTCCATCCATCCGCCGTTGTAGGAGACCCATTCCCACACCGCCGTGACCAGCAGGATCACGGCCCCAAGTCCGGCAAAGCGCAGCGCGGGTACCGATGAACCCCATGCCGTCATTCCCAACGCGACGACCGCGACAATGGCCACGCTGTGCGACATCGGAAAGTTGCCCATCGTGTTGGCGTGGCGCTTGAACAGACCCAGCCCGGCCAGAAACAGCATGGATCCGCCGGTCTGCACCGCCACCAGCGGCAGCCCCGCAGGCCCGAACGGTTGCTCCAGCAGCAAGGCATCGCCGACCGCCGCGATCACGATCCCCAGCACGATCGGCATGTGCAGATAGGTGTAGGCGTTGCGCGCGATCCGCCCGGCCTGCGCATGGCCGGCGATAAGGCGCGTCCCCCGCTCGGCCGCCAGATCGAAATAGAGCCACCACATTAGCGCCGAGGTCAGAAAGGCTATCAGCAACGCAGCGATATGGGCCGCATCGACGATGCCCCCGGCAAAGCTGGCCCCGGTGACCACGATACCTTCGCCCAGCGCGATGATGATGAACAGGCTGCACCGCTCGGCCATATGGCTGCCCGATATGTCCCAATCGCTGGTGCTGGAGCGGCCCATGCCGGGTACACGGTAAAGCGCGAACGGGCCGGTATATTCGATTGCCAGCGCCGCCAGCCACAGCCCGAGCTGCGCCGGACCCCCGGTCAGCGCGCCGCCGATCCACAGCGGCGCAGACAGGCAAAACCAGATGGTGATACGCAGCATGTTGCGAGCTTTGGGCGCTCCCTCGCTGCGGAAGGCCAGCGCCACCCAGGCGCTGCGCCCCAGCTGCATGGCGACGTAGCTGGCCGCAAAGGCCAGCCCGGTGCCTGAAAAGGCCTTGGGCAGAGCGATTGCCATCCCCAGGCTCAGTAGCATCAGCACCAGCATCATCAGCCGCACCGGCAGCCGGTCGGGGTTGAGCCAGTTGGTGACCCAGGTGGTGTACATCCACGCCCACCACAGCGCCAGGAACAGCATCAGCCCTTCGGCAAAGCCCAACCAGCCGATGTGATGGCCGAAAAAGTGCGAAAGCTGGGTGATCGCGAAGACAAACACCAGATCGAAGAACAGCTCCAGATTGCTGACCGGCGCATGGCCGCCGCCGTGCCCCCGCAGCAACGAACGGCGCGCGCGCTGGTTGGCGGCGGCAACCGCCGCGCCGATGCCGCCAACCCGGCGGGGCGGTTCAGGCGGTCCGGCCAAGGAAGGCGTCCAGCGCCGCGTTGACGGCTTGGGGCGCTTCCCACTGCACGAAATGGCCGCTGTCCGGCACTTTGACGATGGTCAGATCGTCGATAAGGTCGTCCATCCCGTCAAGATTGGCGGGCGGCAGTGCGATATCGTCCATCGCCCAGATCACCAGCGTCGGGATCGTCAGCTTGGGGATCTGCACCGGGGTGTAATCCGCCGGCAGTTCATAGGGAGCATCCATGTCGAGCACGGCCACCGGACTGGCGCGGTACCAGTTGAGCATGGCAATGGCCGCCTCCCGATTTTCCCAGTCCGCCAGCAGTGCCGCGCGTTCCTCTGCTTCCATCTTCGGATTTTCGGGCGTTTCGCCAAAAGCCTTGAGCAACACTCCGCCCAAGCCGAACTGTTCAACCAGGGCATCGCTGGCAGGATCGCGTAACAGCCGGAAATACTGGCTGGCTGCGCGCTGCTGGCGGTTGGTGTAGAGCAGTTTGGGAAAGAGCGTGGGATGCGGGGCATTGGCGATTATTGCGCGATCGACCCGGCCCATCCCTTGCCCCATCAGGGCGACGCCCCAGGCAATCGCGCCGCCCCAATCGTGGCCGATGATCGTGAACGTGCCGACATCGAGCGCTGCGGCCAGCAGGAAGACGTCGCCGATCAGCTTGTCAGGCGTGTAGTTTTCCGGACCCTGCGGTTTGGAAGAACCGCGATAGCCGCGTTGATCGGGGGCAATGCAGCGGAACCGGCCCGAAAGATGCGCGATCTGGTGGCGCCAGGTGCGATGGCTGTCGGGAAATCCGTGAAGAAAGATCAGGACCGGGGCATCGCGCGGTCCGACATCCTGCACATCAAGCTCAATTCCGTTGCCAAGGGTAACGCGCTGCATCACTCTGCCCCCTCGTTCATCCGCTGGACGTAACCGGCGGCCATGAAGGCACCGATCTGGTCCAGCAGGGCGTCGGGCGTGCGGCGGGCCTCACCCATCGCCAGCTCCGCGCCTTCGGCGACGATGATCTCGCGCTCGCCGTGCAGCATGGCGTCGATCATCTGCGCTGCGGCCGCCGCAGGTTCGATCCCGTTGTCGATGACCTTGTCCGAGACGCCGCGTTTCGATCCGTCCGCTGTCAGCGCGTTGCGCGACACATCGGTGCGGATCGATCCGGGATAGATGTTGTGCACCTGAAGGCCCAGATGCGCCACTTCGGCGCGCAGGGCATCGCCGTACCCGGCCAGGCCGAACTTGGCCGCGCAATAGGCGGTGCGCATCGGCACGCCGACCTTGCCGGCGATCGAGGAAATCATCGCGATCCGCCCCGATCCGCGGGCAACCATGTTCGGCAGCACCGCCTGGGTCAGCGCGATCGGGGCCAGCAGGTCCACCGCCACGATCCGCTCATAGACCGCATATCCGGTTTCCTGAGCCAGACTGCGCTGCGAAATTCCGGCGTTGTTGACCAGCAGGTCGATCCCCTCCGACCACGTCCACGCCTGCTCCGCCGCCGCGAGCACCGCCGCGCGATCGGTCGTTTCGAAGGGCAGCACCAGGCACTGCCCGCCGCAGTCCGCCGCAACCGCGTCCAGCGCCGGAACGTTGCGGCCCGACAGCACCAGTCTGGCCCCCCGCCGCGCCAGTTCCCGGGCCAGCGCCGCGCCGATGCCCGATGATGCGCCGGTGATCCAGGCGGTTTGTCCTGCAAATGCCATGCTCATTCTCCTGGTGCGCGGGCCCTGATCGCCAGCGCGTGTACCCGCTGGCCGGGAATATCCCCCAGCGCGCGGTTGACCATGCGTTGCCGTTCCAGCCGCGATTGGCCGGCAAAGGCCGGGCTTTCGATCTCTATGGTAAAGTGCGATTCGCCCGATCCATCGTCGCCGGCATGGCCGTGGTGGCGCGCGCTGTCGTTGATTACGGCGAGCTGCGTCGGCGCGA
>JABFRE010000001.1 GCA_013141325.1 Novosphingobium sp. | reverse complement strand
CGCGCGTGGTGCTCGAACCCGATGCTTCGGGCGCGCCCTATGCCGCGCTGACCTATGACCAGAGCGCGCCGCTGGCACGCGGCTTGCAGAGCAGTGCCGAAACCAAGCCCAACCCGGAGTCTTCGCCATGAAACGCCTGATTGCCCTGCCTTTGCTTTGCGCCGCACCGTCCGTTCGAGCCCAAGCCCTGGTCGATCCTGCCGCGATCGACAGCGCGGTGGCCGCGTTTACCGGCGCCGAGCAAGGCCTGCCGGGCGGCGCCGCCGCGCCGGTCGACCGGCGCCTGCGGCTCGCCGCCTGCCCGGTGCCACTGGCGCTCGACTGGTACGGCGTGCGGCGCGATACGGTGACGGTATCCTGTCGGGCTGCGGGCGGGTGGAGGCTGTTCGTGCCGCTGTCCGGCGCGGGCGGCCCGGCCGCAGCGCCGGCGATCATCCGCGGCGATGCGGTAACGATCAGCGCCAGCGGTGACGGGTTTGCCGTCTCGCAGCCGGGCGAAGCCCTGGAAGCGGGCGCTATCGGGGCCTGGATCAAGGTTCGCGGCAGTGCCGCCGGTTCGCAGCCGCTGCGGGCGCGGGTGATCCGGCCCGGACTGGTCGGCATTGCCTTGCCGTGATGCTGCAAGGATCTGCCGCTGCCCCTTAAACCTGGCGCTGCGGCGCCGTCCTTGGGCAGGTAACGAAACCCAGGAGCGGCATCATGCCACCCATCGAGATCGGGCCACAGGGCCCCCAGGCGCCGCGCGCCGTTCGCGCGGTGGAACCCCACGCAGCCCGTGCATCGAACGCGGGTGCCAGCAGGCCCGCCCAGGCTGGCGCAGAGCCGAACGTGGTTCGCAGCGACGCGCTAGATCCCGGCCCGGAGCCGGTCGATGCCGAGCGTGTCGCGGTGATCCGCAAGGCGATCGAACAAGGCAACTATCCGGTGATCCCGATGCGGGTGGCCGATGCCATGATTGCAGCGGGATTGCTGCTGAGGAGCGGAAAATGAACCAGCCAGGCGAAATGCGCGAAAACCTGCGGCAGATGATTGCCGTTCTGCAGGCCGAGCGGCAGGCGCTTGCCGGGCTTGATCTCGATGCGATCATCGGGTGCTCGCAGGACAAGATTGCGCTGTGCGGCACGCTGGATGCCAGCGGGCCGTTCGCCGAGGGCTTCGCCATCGACGAGGAATGCCGCGGGCTGCTCGACGCCGCCAAGCGGCTGAACGAGGTAAACCGCCAGGTTCGTAACCTGATTGCCGCCAATGTCGCGGCCCGGCTTGATGCCCTGACCGGCAGTCCGGCGCTCTACCGGGGCGGGGCCGGGGGCCTGTCCGCCTACACCTATGCCGGAGGCATCCGCTAAAACTGGCACGGTGCTTGCTGAAGTCCTTCCGACGCACTTTTGCATCGGGAGCCGGACTTGAGCCAGCCAGCCGTACCTGCCGTTTCACCGCCCGTCCGTGCCGACGTGCACGCGGCGATTTCCCGCGCCGCAGAGGCGACCGGGGTCGATTTTTCCTACCTGCTGGCGCAGGCCCGGATCGAATCGAGCCTTGATCCCGGCGCCCGCGCAGGGACCTCGAGTGCGGCGGGGCTCTACCAGTTTACCGGCGGCACCTGGCTGACGACGCTGGGACGGCACGGCGCCGAGCACGGGCTGGGCTGGGCCCAGCAGGCTATCGAATCCGGGGCGCTGGCCAATCCGGCGTTGCGCGCGCAAGTGATGGCGCTGCGTTTCGATCCGCAGGCCTCGGCGGCGATGGCGGCCGAGCTGGCCAGCGACAACGGTGATGCGCTGCGCGACGTGCTGGGGCGTGCGCCCGATGCCGCCGAACTCTATCTGGCCCATTTCCTTGGCGAGAGCGGGGCGACCCGCTTTCTCGGCGCGTTGCTGGCCGATCCCGGTCAGCCCGCTGCCGCGCTGCTGCCCAAGGCAGCAGCAGCGAACCGGGCGATCTTCTATTCCGCGCGCGGCGCGCCGCGCTCGGTCGGCGAAGTCATGGCGGTGCTGCGCGGCAAGGTCGAAGCGGCAATGGGCGGCGACAATCTGCCGCTCGTCCCACCGGGCGGCGGCTGGGGCCCGGCCGTGCCCTTCAGCAACGCCGCGACCCCGGCGCAGCACCTCCCCGCTGCGCAGGGGCCAAATGGCCGCCCGTCGATGGCTGAAACGCTGGCGGCCACCTTCGGCGGCGCCGAGACCGCACCGGCCCATGTCCGCGCCGCGTATGGCCAGCTGAAGGCGCTGGGGCTGTGACCCTGCTCGAACGGATCAAGCCGACCACGCTGGCGCTGCCTGCCGGGATCCTGACGCTGATCTGTCTGATGGTGGTGCCAACACCGGCAGTGCTGCTCGACGTGTTCTTCGTGCTCAACATCGCGCTGTCGGTGGCGATCCTGATGGCGGCGATGAACGCGGAAAAGCCGCTCGATTTCTCGTCCTTCCCCTCGGTCCTGCTGTTCGCCACGCTGCTGCGTCTGGCGCTGAATGTCGCCTCGACCCGGGTGGTGCTGGTCAACGGGCACCAGGGCGGGGCGGCGGCGGGCCATGTGATCGAAGCCTTCGGCGCCTTCCTGATCGGCGGCAATTTCGCGGTCGGACTGTTCGTCTTCATGATCCTGATGATCATCAACATGGTGGTCGTCACCAAGGGCGCGGGGCGCGTGTCCGAAGTGTCCGCGCGCTTCACCCTCGATGCCCTGCCCGGCAAGCAGATGGCGATCGACGCCGATCTGGCCGCCGGGCTGCTCACCGCCGACGAGGCCAAGGCCCGCCGCCGCGAAGTGGCGACCGAGGCGGACTTCTATGGCTCGATGGACGGCGCCAGCAAGTTCGTGAAGGGCGATGCAATTGCCGCACTGCTGATCCTGGGGGTCAACATCATTGCGGGCTTCTGCCTGGGAATGATCAGCCACGGCCTGTCTGCCGGAGACGCAGCGCAGAAGTACGTGACGCTGGCGGTGGGCGATGCCTTGGTCGCGCAGGTTCCGGCATTGCTGCTGTCGATAGCGGCGGCGGTGATCGTTACCCGGGTGTCCGACAACCGCGATCTGGCCGGCCAGATCGGCGGGCAGCTGGCCGGTCCCGGCACCTGGCTGCCGGTGGCGGTGATCCTGACCGCAATTGGGGTGATCCCGGCGATGCCGCAGACGGTGTTCCTGCCCGCCGCCGGGCTGGCCTTCTGGCTGTGGCACCGGCTCAGCCTGCGCGCAAACCGGCCCGCGCCGCCGACCGAGTCGGCCCCCGCCGCCGAACCCGGCCGGATCGCGCTCGACGATGTATCCGATCACACGCTGGTCACGATCGAGCTGGGCTATGGCCTGGTCCATCTGGTCGACGACAAACGCGGTTCGCCGCTGGTCGCGCGGATCACCGGAGTCCGCAAGCAGCTCAGTCAGGCCTTCGGCTTTGTCGTGCCCCAGTTCCGGGTGCGCGATTCGTTGGATATGGTGCCCGATGGCTACCGGATCCTGCTAGGCGGAGTGCCGTTGGGCGGGGGCACGATCCGCCCCGACAAGATCCTGGCGATCGACGCGGGCGAAGCACGCGAAGGCCACCGCATCGCCGGCGAGACCACGGTCGATCCCAGCTTCGGCTGTCCGGCGCTGTGGATCGATCCGGCCGCGCGCGATCATGCGATTGCCGAAGGATTCCTGACAGTTGACGCCAGCACGGTGGTCGCCACCCAGCTGAACCAGCTGCTGGCCGATTGCCCGCAGGTGCTGCTGGGCCCCGACGAGGTCCGCGCAATTGTCGAAGGGGTCAAGGAACACTCGGCCGCGCTGGTCGAGGCGGTCCATCCCCAGCCGCTTTCGCTGGCTGCACTCACCCGGCTGCTGCGGGCGCTGCTGGAGGACGGAATTCCGATCGGCCATCCGCTGCCGATCTTTTCGGCTTTGGCGGTCGCGCTCCAGCAGACCCAGGACTTCGACCGGCTGGTCGAGCTGCTCCGTGCCGATCTGGGCGGGATGATCGTCGGGCGGATCTGCGCCCCCGGAGAACGGCTGCCGGTGATCACGCTCGACGCGCAGCTGGAAGGCGCCATCGTTCAGGGCCTGGCCGATCCGGCCACCGGTCAGCCGGTGATCGAACCCGATCTAGCCCGCACCATTGGCGAACATGTCGCGGCGCTGGTGGCCGAGCGCGGGGCCGGAGCCCCGCTGCCGGCGCTGATCGTCCAGC
>JABFRE010000261.1 GCA_013141325.1 Novosphingobium sp. | reverse complement strand
GCCTTTTGCGGCCAGAATGTCGATCCCGTCGTGCCAGGGTTTGTCCCCCACCTTGGCCACAAAGCCGCGGCGGACCTTGCCATCCACCGGCCAGGCGAATTTGGGCGCGGCGGTATCCTTGAGCGGCGCGGCGGTGGCGCTGGGCGAAGGGTTCGGCGCGGGGGAGGCAGCCGGAACGGGCGCTGCGGCCTTGGTCACGGTCGGGATCACCAGCTTTTGCCCGGGCTTGACCGGGTCCTTGGGATCGATCCCGCTGGCGGCGGCGATTGCCGACCACGGCACGCCCTGATCCAGCGCGATGCCAAAGCCGGTCTCACCCTCTTTCACGGTGTAGCTGCGGCGGCGGGGAATCACCAGTTTCTGCCCGGTGCGCAGGGCATAGGGTTCCTTCAGGCCGTTCGCCTCGGCAATCAGCACGCGGGGCACCTCGGCGCGGTTGGCGATCCCGCCCAGCGTCTCGCCGTCCTTGACGACGTGGACGCTCTCGCTCTTCGGATCGGGTTCGGCAGCCGCCAGCAGCAAGACACCGGCGGCGAGCAGGAGCACCGCCCGCCCGCGCATCAGGCGAAACGCCCGGCCAGCGCCGCCAGCGAGGCGTCGTGGGTGAGTTCGAGCTGGAGCGGGGTCACCGATACGTATCCATCCTGAATGGCCTCCAGATCGGTTGCATGGCCGGGCGTATGCTCGATCCCATGCAGGCCGAACCAGAAATACCGGTACCCCCTCGGGTCGGTTCCTTCAACCACCGATCCGCGCGCATAGTCATGAAATCCCTGCCGAACCACGCGGATTCCCCTAACCGCGCCGGGCTCCAGCGCCGGAAAATTGACATTGACCAGGGTGCGCGGGGCAAAGGGCGCCCCCAGCAGCGGCTCGATCACCCTGGCGCCCCAGGCCTCTGCGGCACCGAAGGGCACGGTGTCGCCCATGCCCTCCTTGGCATAGACCTGGCTCAGCGCGATCGAGCGGATGCCCGCCAGCGATCCCTCGATCGCGGCCGAGACGGTGCCCGAATAGGTCACATCGTCGCCCAGGTTGGCACCGCGGTTGACGCCGGAGAGCAGCAGGTCCGGCGCGCCGGGCATGACCGTGCGCAGCGCCATCATCACCGCATCGGTGGGCGTGCCCGAGACCGAAAAGCGCCGCGGGCCATGTTCGCGCAGCCGCACCGGGCGCGAGAGGGTGAGCGAGTGGCCTGCCCCCGATTGCTCCTCCGCCGGGGCGACGATCCAGATGTCGTCGGAGAACTGACGGGCGATCCTCTCCAGGACGTCCAGCCCTGGTGCGTGGATTCCGTCGTCGTTGGTGAGGAGGATGCGCATCAGGCCAAAATCACCTTCAAGAGGGCGCCAGCGCGGTGATACCGCCCATGTAGGGCAGCAGCGCGGTGGGGACGGTGACAGAGCCGTCCTCCTGCTGGTAGTTTTCCAGCACCGCGACCAGCGTGCGGCCCACCGCCAGCCCCGAGCCGTTGAGCGTGTGAACGAATTCGGTGCCCTTCTGCCCTTCGGGCCGGTAGCGCGCGTTCATCCGCCGCGCCTGGAAATCGCCGCAGTTGGAGCAGGACGAAATCTCGCGGTAGGCGCCCTGGCCGGGCAGCCAGACCTCCAGATCATAGGTCTTGCGCGCGGTAAAGCCCATGTCCCCGGCGCAGAGGATAACCTTTCGGTAGGGCAGCTCCAGCGCCTGCAGGATCGATTCGGCCGCCGCGGTCATCCGCTCGTGCTCGGCGGCGCTGTCCTCGGGCCTGCACACCGTCACCAGCTCGACCTTTTCGAACTGGTGCTGGCGGATGTAGCCGCGCGTATCCTTGCCCGCCGCCCCGGCCTCGCTGCGAAAGCACGGGGTCAGCGCGGTCATCCGGATCGGCAGCTGGCTCTCGGCCAGGATCTGCTCGCGGACGGAGTTGGTTAGGGACACTTCGGCGGTGGGGATCAGCCAGCGCCCGTCGGTGGTCTGGAAATTGTCCTCGGCAAACTTGGGCAGCTGCCCCGTGCCGAACAGTGCCTCTTCGCGCACCAGCAGCGGGGTGGCGTTCTCGGTGTAGCCGTTCACGGTGGTCTGGTGATCGAGCATGAACTGGCCCAGCGCGCGCTGGAGCCGGGCCATCTGCCCGCGCAGGAACGTGAACCGCGCGCCCGAAATCAGCGCGCCGGTCTCGAAATCGAGCCCGAGCGCGGGGCCCAGGTCGGCATGTTCCCTGGGAGCGAAATTGAACTGGCGCGGGGTGCCCCATTTGGCGACTTCGACATTTTGCGTTTCGTCTTCGCCGTCGGGAACATCGTCAGCAGGGAGGTTGGGGAGGGAAGACAGCGCGCCAGCTACCAACGGCTGAGCTGTACGATCCTTTTCTTCAAGTTCTGCAATGTCGCCCTTGAAGTCAGCAACCTCCGCTTTCAACTTCGCGGCTAAAGCCAAATCACCTTGACCCATTGCTATCCCGATTGCCTTGGAAGCCTCATTCCTTCGCGCAAGTGCGGTTTGGAGCGCGTTGTTGTAGCCTCGCCATTCTGCGTCTTTCAGAATGATGCTATTGGCCTGCGGCTCCACTCCGCGCCGGGCAAGACCGGCATCGAAGGCTTCGGGATTTTCGCGGATGAACTTGATGTCGTGCATGGTGCGGGCGCTATGCCGGTTCGGCCCGGAGGGTGCAAGACTGGGACAGGCCGCAGGCTTCACTTGCCGGTAACCGCGCCGGGCGCATAGGCTGTGCAGCATGACGCCCAAACTGGCCCTCCTGTCTCTCGCCGCCCTGGGCGTTGGCACCGTTGCGGCATTGGCCGCCGCGCAGGCTTTGCCGAGCCCGGCAAAGTCCGCACCCAAACCGGCGCTTCAGCCGATCGCCCCCCAAGCCGCTTCGGGCGGCTATCCGTTCTACATGCCGATGCAGGGGCTGCGGCGCCCGGCGGTGCGGATGGTGGTGAAATGCGATGCCTCGCGCGCAGCGGGCCGCGAGGTGTTTGCCGGGGCGGGCCGGGATTCGACCGGCGGCCGGGTCGAAGGCGGATTCGAGATCGTCTATGAGGCAAAGGACCGGACCGGCGCCCCCTGCGTCTATCCCTTTTCGCCGTGGCTGCCGCAGGTGGTCGGCTCGCTAAACGGAACGCAGTACCTGCTGCGCTCGTCGATCCCCGGCCAGCAGGTCACCTTCCGCACCGCCGATCCGTGGGCCTCGTTCACGCTGCGCCTGTTCGATTTCGGCCGCCAGCGAGTCCATTTCGAGATGGCCGACATCGCGATGGAGTTCCCCGGTGCAATCCAGTCGAAGGGCGCGCTGCATATCGAGGCGTTCGACGGCATGCGGCCCGGACTGTTCACCGCAGTGATCCGCCGGACGAAGATCTTCGGCGGCAAGAACGCGCTGTTCGTGCCCAGCGGGCAGACCATGCTCTATGTCGAAGACAGCGAATTTGCCGGCAACGTCGGCACCAATGTCGATCAGGAACACACCACCTACATCAACGGCGTGCTGGTGTCGCACCTGCGCAATTCGATCTGGCGCGGCCAGCGCGGCTGGAGCAACCAGGCGAGCGGACACCAGCTGAAGGACAAGGCCTATCTGCGGGTCTATGAAAACGTCACGCTGACCAACACCCCCAACGGCGCGGCGCCCTCGGCGATGCCGCTGGCCGATCTCTCGGCGTTCGGGTTCACCTGGGCGAACGGCCTGCACATCAAGCGGCTGGCCCCGGCCCAGGCCCCGCGCGACGCGCTGGTCGATCTGCGCAGCGAGATCGTCTACGGCCCACCCGGCACCTATCCGTGGAACGTGATGGTCAGCCCTGCCTGGCGGATGCCGCCCGCACCGCTGGGCGCGCTGGACCGGGTCTATCTGTCGGTGTTCTTCAACACCTCGGTCGAAAGTTTCCGCAGCGAGCCCTATGTCTTTGCGCTGCGGCCGCAGGGCACGGGCCTGGTGCCGGGCAGCACCACGGTGGACGGCAACGACCTGACCACGCGGGCGCAGCAGCGGGCGGTGTCGCTGGCGTTCGGAACCACGGGCCGGTTCACCCGCGCCTACGGACCGCAGGGCTGGACCTTCGCAGATCCGCAATTGCCGCCCCAGGCCGCATGGGTAAGCGACCGCGATGCCTTTATCCGGCACGCGCTGGGTCTGATCGGGTATTAGGGGAAGGTCGGAAGTGGTGGGCGCGACAGGGATTGAACCTGTGACCCCACCCGTGTGAAGGG
>JABFRE010000181.1 GCA_013141325.1 Novosphingobium sp. | reverse complement strand
GCCAGCCCCCCGCCAGGCTCTGCACCAACAGGCTCTTGCACAAGGTGCTATAGAGTAGTAATACAGTTTGCGACCCCGCCGACCGCGCTGCGGCAACGGGGCGCGGTAGACACGGATGAAGGCTTCTTCGGCAATGAACTTCGACTCCCGGATTGACGCGCCCGCCGACCACGGCGGCGATGGAGCACGGAACCCCCTGCTTGAGGTCGATGACGAGGATCGGCGTTCGAAGCGCTGGCTGATCATCTCGGCGGTTGCCGGGGTGTTGGCGATGATCGCGGTGTGGTTCATGGTCCACAAGGGCGATGGCGCGGCCGAGGCCGAGAAGGGGAAGGAGCAGGCTCCAGTCATCACTGTGGTGACGCCGGGCCGGGCCACGATCGCCGGGCAGATCACCGGCACCGGCACCCTGGCTGCGCGCCGCGAATTGCCGGTCGGGATTCCTGGCGAAGGTGGCCAGGTGGTCCGGGTTCTGGTCGAACCCGGCCAGTGGGTCGGTCAGGGCCAGGTGCTGGCAGTGATCGACCGTTCGGTTCAGGCTCAGCAGCAGGTCAGCCAGTCCGCCCAGATTCAAGTGGCGCGGGCCAATGCCGATCTCGCCCAGGCCAATTATGACCGGGCGCTCAAGCTGGTCGGCAAGGGCTTCATTTCGAAGGCCGACGTCGATCGCCTGCGCGCCACGCGCGACGGCGCGGTCGCCCAGGTGCGGGTCGCGGGTGCGCAGCTCGGCGTGCTTCAGGCCCAGAGCCGGCGTCTCAACGTGGTCGCCCCGGCCGCCGGACTGGTGCTTGAGCGCCGGGTCGAGCCGGGCCAGGTGGTCAGCGCCGGATCGGGTGTATTGTTCCGGCTTGCCAAGGGCGGGGAGATGGAACTGATGACCCAGCTCAGCGAAGTCGATTTGGCCAACATCGGCCAGGGCGTCACGGCGGAGGTTACGCCGGTGGGATCAGCGCGCTCGTTCAGCGGCCAGATCTGGCAGATTGCGCCGGTGATCGATCCCGCCAGCAGGCAGGGCACCGCGCGGATCGCGCTGGCCTATTCTCCCGAACTGCGCCCGGGCGGGTTTGCCACTGCCGTGATCAAATCGGGCTCGGTCGTCGCCCCGATGCTGCCCGAATCCGCTATCCTGTCCGACGCCCAGGGCAGCTATGTCTTCGTTATCGACAAGGACAACAAGGCCCAGCGCCGTCCGATCAAGACCGGGATGGTGACCGACAACGGCATCGCCATTGCCGAAGGGCTGAACGGGGATGAACGGGTTGTCATGCGGGCTGGAGGTTTCCTTCAGCCCGGCGAAACCGTGCAACCGCGCGCCGCGGGCAAGTGAACTGACGTGAGCGGAGCAAGCGCATGAACTTCCGCAACATCTCGGCCTGGTCAATCCGCAATCCGGTGGTGCCGATCGTGCTGTTCATCGGTCTGGCCATCGCCGGGATCATGGCCTTCATGAACATGAAGGTGCAGAACGATCCGGACATCGAGTTTCCGGTGGTGATCGTGGTGATCGCTCAGCCGGGCGCCGCGCCGACCGAGATCGAGAACCAGATCACCCAGCGCATCGAATCCTCGATCCGCACGATCAGCGGCGTCCAGTCGATTTCCTCGACCGCGCGTGAGGGCAACAGCCAGACCGTGATCGAATTCCAGATCGGCACCGACATTTCGGAGGCGGTCAACGAGGTCAAGAACGCGGTCGATCAGGCGCGCGGCGAACTGCCCGATGGCATTCTCGAACCGCAGGTATTCAAGGCCCAGACCTCATCCGATCCGATCGGCTACTTCGCGGTCGCGGCCGACGACATGACGATCGAGCAATTGTCATGGTTCATCGACGATACCGTTGCCAAGCGGCTGCTGTCGATTCCCGGCATGGCCTCGGTCGAGCGCGCCGGGGGGGTGGACCGCGAGATTACGGTTGAACTCGATCCGGCGCGATTGCAGGCGCTGGGCGTCACCGCAGGTCAGGTCAACGCGGCGCTGCGTCAAACCAACGTCAACGCGGCGGGCGGCCGCGCCGAGGTCGCCGGATCGCGGCAGTCGGTGCGCGTGCTGGGCAATGCCAAGGACGCCTTTACCCTGTCGCAGAGCCAGATTCCGGTCGGTGGTGGCCGCTCGGTCAAGCTGGCCGATCTGGGTAAGGTGACCGACCGCTACGGCGAGCTGACCTCCAAGGCCAAGGTCAAGGGCAAGGAAGTCGTGACCTTCTCGATTTCGCGTGCCCGTGGGGAATCCGACGTCAGTGTCTATGACGCGGCGCTGGCGGAGCTCGACAAGATCGCCAAGGAAAACAACAATTCGGTTCGCTTCACCCGGCTGTTCACCAACGTCGATGACGTCAAGCTGCAGTACGACAGTTCGATCGCGGCGATGATCGAGGGCGCGGTGCTGGCGGTTATCGTGGTGTTCTTCTTCCTGCGCGACTGGCGCGCCACCTTTGTCTCGGCGCTGGCGATCCCGCTCTCCTCGATCCCGACCTTCTGGTTCATGGATCTGATGGGTTTTACGCTCAACGGGCTCAGCCTGCTCGCGCTCGGCCTGGTGGCGGGGGTGCTGGTCGATGACGCCATCGTCGAGATCGAGAATATTGTACGGCACATGCGGATGGGCAAAAGCGCCTATCAGGCCTCGATCGATGCGGCCGACGAGATCGGGTTGGCGGTGGTCGCCACCACCTTCTCGATCGTCGCGGTGTTTCTGCCCGTCGGCCTGATGCCAGGCGTATCGGGCCAGTTCTTCAAGAATTTCGGCCTGACGGTTGTTGCCGCAGTGCTGATGAGTCTGGCGGTGGCGCGCATGATCACGCCGATGATTGCGGCCTATTTCCTGCACGCCAAGGGCCACGCCAGCCACGGCGAAGGGCGGGCGATGGACCGCTATATGGACGTGCTGCGGTGGTCGCTCGACACCGGCAAGGCCAAGGCTATGCGCGCCGCCCTGATCCCGGCCCAGGGCCGCTGGTGGTACTATCCGGTCTGGCTGCTGGCGACCCTGCTGGTTTTTGCCGGTTATTTCGCGACGATTAGCGCGACGATGCAGGGCATCGCCGCGATACCAAAGGTTGGTGAAACGATCCCGTCGTGGGTGACCATGGTGCTGGGAATGGTGCTGGGTTTTGTCGCGGCCTGGCTGGTCTATCGCCTCTGTCATTTGCTGACGCGGCTGCTGGGCCGCGGGTTCACCGCCTGGTACGACTATACCGATGGACGCTATCTGGCCCGGCTGCGTGATCACCGGGTGTGGATGATGGGAATCGGGGCGGGCGCCCTGGCCTTTACTGCGGTGCTGGTGACGGCGATCCCGTCCGAGTTCTTCCCGACGGGTGACAGCAACTTCAGCCGGATTTCGGTCGAAATGGTGCCCGGAACCACGCTTGAGCAGACCGAAGAGGTGACCCGCCAGGTCGCCGCGATCGTCAACCGCCAGCCCGAAGTCGCAGCCGCACTGGAACGGGTGCGTGAAGGCGCCGGCAACGTGTTCATCACGCTCCACAGCGAACGCAAGCGTACCAGCGAAGAATTCGAACGCGCGCTGACGCCAGAGCTTCAGAAGATCGCCGACGCCCGGGTCAACTTCATGACCAACGGGCCGGGGCCGGGCGGCGGATCGGGGCGCGATGTCAATGTCATGCTGTCGGGCTCGGATCCGATCCAGCTGGAACGTGCCGCCGCGACGCTGGTGGAACAGATGGGCGGGCTCAAGCAGGTGGTGGCGCCGCGGGTTTCGGCCGATATGCGCCGTCCGGAAATCATCATCACCCCGCGGCTTGATCTCGCCGCCAGTCTCGGGGTCAATACTGCGGCGCTGAGCCAGTCCATCCGTGTCGCGACCCAGGGTGAAATCGATCAGAACGCGGCCAAGTTCTCCCTCTCGAACCGCCAGGTACCGATCCGGGTCAAGCTGCCGATTGAATCGCGCCGCAGCCTTGAAACGATCCGCAACCTGCCAGTGCCGACTGCCGGCGGCGGATCGGTGCCGCTGTCGCGGGTGGCCGACATCAGCTTTGGCTCTGGCCCGACCACGATCCAGCGCTACAACCAGAACCGCCGCGTATTTGTGGGCGCTGACCTGGCTCCCAACTTCGTGAAGGGTCAGGCCGATGCCGCGATCGCTGCCCTGCCGATCATGAAGAATCTGCCGCAGGGCGTTTCGAACGCACCGTTCGGCGCCGACGAGTGGCAGAAGGAAATGATCGAGAACTTCCTGATCGC
>JABFRE010000258.1 GCA_013141325.1 Novosphingobium sp. | reverse complement strand
GCCATGCGCAGCTCAGATCTCCACCTGGCTTCCCAGCTCGACCACGCGGTTGGTGGGAAGGCGGAAGAACTCCATTGCGCTGGCAGCGTTGCGCAGCATCCAGGCGAACAGCTTTTCGCGCCAGATCGCCATCCCCGGCTTGGATGAGGCAATCAGCGTCTGGCGTGACAGAAAGAAGCTTGTCTTCATCATCTCGAACGGTCCGCCGCACATCGTTGCGCTGGTCAGGGCGCTGGGCACGTCGGTTTCCTCAAGGAAGCCGAACCGCAGGGTCAAACGATAGAAGCCCTGGCCCATATCCTTCATCGAGCAGCGCTCCTCAGGATCGACATAGGGCACGTCCTGAATCGCGATGGTCAGGATCACCACCCGTTCATGCAGCACCTTGTTGTGCTTGATGTTGTGGAGCAGCGCCGACGGCACGCCCGAGGCGGTGCTGGCCATGAAGATTGCCGTGCCCGGAACCCGTGTGGCGCTGGAATGCGCGCTCTTGGCGAAGACCTCCATCGGGATGGTGCTTTCGGCCATCGACTGGCGCATCAGCGCCCGGCCGCGCGACCAGGTGGTCAGCAGCGTAAAGATGACCAGCCCCATCGCCAGCGGCACCCAGCCGCCATCGGGGATCTTGGTGAAGTTGGCCGCGAGGTAGGCCGCATCCAGCGCAAAGAACAGGCCCAGCAGCGGCCACGAAAACCACGGCTTCCACTTCCACATCGTGAACAGCACCACCGCCAGCAGTACGTTGTCGATCGCCATCGCGCCGGTCACCGCGATGCCGTAGGCAGCGGTCAGGTTCGACGATTTCTGGAACATCAGCACCAGCAGGATCACCGCGATCATCAGAGCGGTGTTGATCACCGGGATATAAATCTGCCCGGCGTTGACGCTGGTGTACTTGATCGACATGCGCGGAATGAAGCCCAACTGGATCGCCTGCTGGGTGACCGAGAAAGCGCCGGTGATCACTGCCTGCGAGGCGATGACCGCCGCTGCGCTGGCGATGATCAGCAAGGGCCACTGGAACCAGTCCGGAGCGAGGAAATAGAAGGGGCTGGCCAGCGCGGCCGGATCGCGCGAGAGCAGCGCGGCCTGGCCCAGATAGTTGCAAACCAGTGCGGGCAGAACCGCGAACAGCCACGAGACCCGGATCGGACTGCGGCCGAAGTGGCCCATGTCGGCATAGAGTGCTTCGGCCCCGGTCACGGCCAGCACGGCCGAGCCCATCGCCAGAAAGCCGCGGAACGGATCGGCCATGAACATCCGCACCGCGTGGTGCGGGCTGAGTGCACCCATCACTTCGGGTGTCTGCATGATGCTGATCACGCCCAGCGTGGCGATGACTGCAAAATAGACCAGCATTACAGGTCCGAACAGCCGTGCGACCTTGGCGGTTCCGCGGCTCTGGATCATGAACAGGAAAACCAGGATGCCGACGACCAGCGGCACCACCCACTTTTCCATCGCCGGATTGTACACTGCGACGCCCTCGATCGCACCCAGCACCGACACTGCGGGCGTGATCATCGAATCGCCATAGAACAGCGCAGTGGCGAAGACCCCCAGGAGGACGATCCCCGCCGACCAGGTCTTGCCCGGTGCGTGCTGGTTGATCAACGCCAGCAAGGCCAGCGAACCGCCCTCACCCTTGTTGTCGGCGCGCATGATGATCGAGACGTATTTGACCGTAACGATGATCATCATCGACCAGAACATCAGGCTGATGATCCCGAACAGATGCAGTTGATCAAGCGGCAGCGTGTGGTGGCCCGCAAAGGTATCGCGCATGGCGTAGAGCGGGCTGGTCCCGATATCGCCGAAGACCACGCCAATCGCACCAACCGCCAGGGCAACAACGCCCCCGTGGTGCTGACCGTGGCTGCCGTGATGCGGATCGCCCGGCGCGGGCATCTCCGATTTCGGCTCGGTCGCCGCGTCTGCTGAAACTCGCTTGCTCATACGCTCAGGCGCCCCTGGTTGTCTTTGCTCAGCCACGCGGGAGGGCGCGGAAATTGCCTTGCGACTAGCAGTTTGGCCAAGGCGTAGCAACAACCCGGCACAGCGCCGCTAGGGCCCAGCGGGCCGCTCTCGCTGGTCGGCGATAAACGCGTCGAGCCGCTCCATTCGCAGCTCCAGATCGCGCCGCCACGGGGCATCACGCGGCGCCCGCGCCGAGAGGTCCGCCCACAACGCCCGCCCTTCAGCCAACCTGCCGTTCGTCGCCAGGGTCAGCCCGAGGAAGAACGGCGGCCCAGGGTGAGCGGGATCGGCTTCAATGGCGCGGGCGTAGGCAAATCTGGCGGCCGGCGTCAGCGATCCATCGGCGTGGGCGACAAGATCGTTGCCCAGCGCCAGCCAGGCGTCGGCGTTGCGGGGATTTGCCTCGACCGCGCCCAGCACGACTCCGGCAGCATCGGCATATTGTCCGTTGCGAGCCAAGGCATCGGCGATGACCATCCACCGGTCGGGTGCCTGCGGGTCCTGCGAGGCCAGGCGTTTGCGGGCCTCGATCAGCGCCGCCCCCGATGCCTTGACCGGCTGCGGCGGCTGCGTGGGTGCGCCGGGCTGGCCGGGACTGGCTTGCAGCGCGAAGCCGGCGATCCCCAGCACCAGCGCCGCGCCGACCGCCTCCCAGCTGCCGCGCGGGACCTTGAAAACAAAGGCGATCATCGCGAACGCGATCAACGCAAGGCCCAGCACCAGAACCCAGCTCATACCCCAGCCCCCGTCGTAAAGCGCCTGCGCAGCAGCGCGGCGGCCAGTGCCGCCAGGATCAGCGGCGCGGCAAACAGCGGCCAGGTCAGGCGGTCGATCCGCGGGGCATAGCTGACGTAGTTGCCATAGCGTTCGACCAGCCAGGCCCGGATCGCCTCGGGCTGCTCTCCGGCCGCAATCCGCACCCGCACCTGGTGGCGCATGTCACCGGCGATCGGGGCATCGGAATCGGCAATCGACTGGCCTTGGCATTGCAGGCAGCGCAGCGTTTCCATCAACGCCTTGGCTCTGGCTTCCTGCGCGGCATCGTCCAATTGACGGTAGGCGTAAGGGGCCGGTGGCAGCTTGTCCTGCGCCGCTGTCGGCAAAGCGATTGACAGGGCCGCAAGCGCGTACAGCAACCGATTCATTGCTCCGCTTCCTTGAGCTTGGCCAGGATCAGCGGAACCTGTTTCGGCGTGATGTCACCGATATGCTGGTAGCGGACGACGCCCCGCGCATCGATCACGAAGCTTTCCGGCACTCCTGACGAGCCCAGCGCGAACTGGATCGCGCTGACCTCGTCGGCGCCAATCCGGGCATATGGATTGCCGTTCCGGGCCAGAAATGCCTCCAGATCCGCAGTCGTATCGCGGATCGCGATCCCGTCGATTTCTACCCCGGCGCGGCGCAGCGCTTCCAGCTGTGGAGCTTCGGCAATGCACGGCACGCACCAGCTGGCAAAGATGTTGAGCAGCCGGGGCCTGGCCCCGGTCAGATCGGCACGCGTCAGTCCCGGCCGCGCCGCCACGGCCGGACGCAGAGTGAATTCGGGCAAGGGCTTGCCGATCATCGCGCTTTTTACATCGCGGCTGGCCGGGCGCAGCAGACCCGCTGCGACCAGTGCGACAAACCCGGCGAACAGCGCCAGCGGGAGCCATAGCTCCCAGCGCGCAGCGGCAGTTCTGCTGCGGGGGGACGGCGGACCGTTCATCGTCCTTGCCTGCGCCGGCGATACAGGATCATCGCCTGCGCCCGGCGGCGGCGGATGTCGCTCAGCACCCGGCCGGTCAGCGCCAGCACGCCGCCCAGTGCCACCAGCACCCCGCCGATCCAGATCAGCGTGACAAACGGCTTCCACCACAGCCGCAGCTGCCAGCGTCCGTTTTCGACCTGATCGCCCAGCACGGTGTAAAGCTGGCCGTTCCAGCGGGTCAGCAGCGCGGATTCGTTGGTCTGCTGCGGCGGCGCCCAGAAACTGCGCGATTGCGGCTTCAGCACTGCCGCAGCCCCCCCGTCATGGGCCGCGTCAAGTCTGGCCTCCAGGGCGGTCCAGTTGGGGCCGGCCACCGGGGTAATGCTGCGCAGCGTCACCCGCCACGGGCCAACCGAAGCCGCCTCGCCGATCCGCAGCGCCACCAGCCGCTCAGCGCTGAAGGCGCTGTCCGCCGCCATCCCGCACAGCGACAGCGCGATTCCGAAATGGGCCAGAACCATGCCCCACAGCGGCAAGGTTAC
>JABFRE010000064.1 GCA_013141325.1 Novosphingobium sp. | reverse complement strand
CCGGCACGCGGGCGATGTCGGGCTCGGCGGCGATCAGTTTGAGGAAGGTGGTCATGGCGTGGACCGCATCGAGCAGCCCTTCGTCCATGTTGACGTCGATCACCTGCGCGCCGTTCTCGACCTGCTGGCGCGCGACATCGACTGCCTTGGCATAGTCCCCCGCCAGGATCAGCTTCTTGAATGCGGCGCTGCCGGTGACGTTGGTGCGTTCGCCGATGTTGACGAAGCGGGCGGAGGACGGGGTGGTCATCGGATCAGGCCGCCATCACGAAGGGTTCAAGCCCCGCCAGCCGCGTCGCGACATCCAGCTGCGGCAGCGCGCGCGGCGGCAGTCCTTCGGCCGCCTTGGCAATCGCGGCGATGTGCGCCGGAGTGGAGCCGCAGCAGCCGCCCAGCACGTTGACCTGGCCCGCTTCGGCCCATTCGCGCAGCTGCGCGGCGGTTTCCTCTGGCAGTTCGTCGTATTGACCCAGCTCGTTGGGGAGCCCGGCGTTGGGGTAAACCATGATCAGCGTATCCGCGATTCCGCTCAGCGTGCGGACATGCGGGCGCAGCTGGGCCGCGCCGAAGCTGCAGTTGAGCCCGATGGTTACCGGATTGGCATGGCGCACCGCATACCAGAACGCCTCGACCGTATGGCCCGACAGGTTGCGGCCCGACAGGTCGGTCAGCGTCATCGACAGCATCAGCGGCACCTCACGGCCCAGCTCGGACTCAAGCTGCTTGACCGCCATGATCCCGGCCTTGGCGTTGAGAGTGTCGAAAACCGTTTCTACAAGCACGAAGTCGGCCCCGCCTTCGACCAGCGCCGCGGCCTGTTCGTGATAGACGCTGACCAGTTCGTCCCAGTCGATCTCGCGAAAGCCGGGATCGTTGACATCGGGGCTGAGTGACAGGGTCTTGTTGGTCGGCCCGATCGCCCCGGCGACAAAGCGCGGACGCCCGTCTTTGGCTTCGAATTCGTCCGCGACCCGGCGGGCCAGCTGCGCGCTGGCCAGATTGATGTCCCGCACCAGATGTTCGGCGCCATAGTCGGCCTGGCTGATCCGGTTGGCGGAAAAGGTGTTGGTCTCGGCGATGTCGGCACCAGCTTCGAAATAGGCGCGGTGGATCGCTTCGGGCACCTCCGGTTTGGTCAGCGCCAGAATGTCGTTGTTGCCCTTCTGGTCCTTGGTCAGTCCCAGAACGCCGGCATAATCGGCCTCGTTCAGTCCGCAGGCCTGGATCGCGGTGCCGAAAGCGCCGTCGGTGATAAGGATCCGGGCGGCGGCGGCCGCCAGCAGCTTTTCACGGGCAGAAGTCATCGCGGGCGCACTCCCAGCAGGTGGCAGATCGCATAGCTCAGCTCTGCCCGGTTGAGCGTGTAGAAGTGAAACTGGCGCACGCCCCCGGCATAGAGGCGGCGGCACATTTCGGCGACCACCGTGGCGGCCACCAGCTGGCGCGCGGCGGGCAGATCGTCCAGCCCTTCGAACAGGTGGGCCAGCCACGGCGGCACCGCGGTGCCGGTCATCCCCGACATCCGCTGGACTGCGGCAAAATTGCTAACCGGCATGATCCCCGGCACCAGCTCCGCGTCGACGCCTGCGGCGGCGGCGGCGTCGCGGAAGCGGAAATAGGTGTCGGGTTCGAAGAAGAACTGGGTGATCGCCCGGTCAGCGCCGGCGTCGAGCTTGCGCTTCAGGTTGTCGAGATCGGCCCCGGCGCTGGCCGCTTCGGGATGCACTTCGGGATAGGCGCCGACCGAGATTTCGAACGGGGCGATGGTCTTGAGGCCGGCCACCAGATCGGCGGCGCTGGCATAGCCGTCGGCGCGGGGCTCGAAAGCGGCACCGGCCGTCGGCGGATCGCCGCGCAGCGCGACGATGTGCCGCACACCGATCTCCCAATAGGCCCGCGCGACCTCGTCGATCTCGGCCCGGCTGGCATCGACGCAGGTCAGGTGCGCGGCGGCGGGAATACCCGTTTCGCGCACGATCCGCTCAACCGTGGCATGGGTCCGCTCGCGGGTCGATCCGCCCGCGCCATAGGTGACCGAGACGAAGCGCGGCCTCAGCGGCTCCAGCATGTTCACCGCATCCCACAGCGTTTCGGCCATCCTTTCGGTCTTGGGCGGGAAGAATTCGAACGACACGCCGATATCGCCCTCCAGCCCGGCAAACAGCGGAGAGGCATGGGCGCGGCGGCTTTCGCTCGTGGAATTCATGCGGATAGAGCCTTTCGGGGGGAGCGGGTGGGCGCGATCGGCTGGCGCCGGGCAGTCCAGATCTTGACGGTCAGCGGCTTGCCGGGAAGCGCCACCGGCGCAGCCGGGGCAAACCCGGCCTGGCTGAGCAGGGCCAGCATCTGCTCGTCCGAGAAGCCCAGCCGGGCATGGGCATGCTGGCTGCGCAGGTCTTCCCGGTCGTGCGCCGCGAAGTCGACCACCGCGACAATCCCGCCGGGGCGGGTGACGCGGGCCGCTTCGGCCAGAACGGCTTCGGGTTCCTGCGCATAGTGCAGCACCTGGTGGAACAGCAGCGTGTCGAAACTGTCCGCCGCAAAGGGCAGCGCGGCAAAATCGCCCTGGACCAGATCGACGCTTTCGGCCGGCAGGTTTTGCAGCCGGGCGCGGGCGATGCGCAGCATTTCGGGGCTCTTGTCGAACGCCGTGACGCGGCTGGCCTGCGCGGCGAAGAGTTCCGCCATGCGGCCCGTGCCCGTGCCGACATCGAGCAACGCGCCGAGCGTGCCCTTGCCCAGCGCGCCGGTCAGCGCCGCTTCGACCGGACCGTCGGGGCTGTGCAGCCCGCGCAGAGTATCCCATTCGGCGGCGTGGCGGGCGAAATAGGCCTCGGCGCTGGTCTGGCGCGCCGCGCGGATCGCGGCGAGGTGGCGGCGGTCTTCATCGCAGCGGGCGGCAAAGGCGGCGTCGCCTTGTTCGGCCACATCGAGCAGGCGGGCGGCGGCGGCAGCCAGCGGTGGGGCATGCTGGGCACTGATCGCGCTGCGCAAGAATACCCACGAGCCTTCCTTGCGCCGTTCGGCCAGCGCGGCATCGCACAAAATGCGAATATGGCGCGAGACCCGCGGCTGGCTTTGCCCCAGCACCTGGGCAAGCTCTCCCACCGCCAGCTCCATCGCTGAAAGCAGGCGCATGATCCTGAGCCGGGTCGGGTCGGCCAGCGCGCGCAAGGTGGGTTCGATCCGCATTGCGGCATCATATAAAGAAATCTTTATATGTTATCAACCCGTGCGTGGGGAAATGTCTGATCGGGCCGCGACAGATGGGTTGGCAGGGTGGAATCGCCCGGCTAGACTCGTGGATACGAGGTCGCGTTCGTCGTCCCATCCTAACGGTCCAAGAAGGCTAATCCCATGAAGAAGTTTGCCGCACTCGCTTTCGTTTCCGCCGCCGCCTTCGCGCTTTCCGCCTGTGGCAGCTCTGACAGCGCCAAGGAAGAAGCCCAGCCCGAAAACGTCGAAATGCCTGCCGAGGAAGCCGTCGGCGATGTCGATGCCGCACCGGTCGCCGATGCTTCGGCCGGTGCCGGCGCAGCCAGCGATGCCGCCGCCGCCAGCAGCGAAGCCCCGAAGCCGTAAGGCTTTTCCCGACAAACGAAGCGCGGGCGGCGGCCTTCGGGGCGTTGCCCGCTTTCACTTCCGGCCGGGCGCGCTATGGTGGCGCGATGCGCCGCCTGTTGATCCTGCTTCCCGCCCTGTTGCTGTCCGCCTGCGGAAAGGCCGACAACGAACCCGGCCCCGGCGGCGTCACCGTCGGCGAGGCGCGCGCGCTCGATGAAGCGGCGCAAATGATCGAGGATCAGCGCCTGAGCCCCGCCGCTACGCCCGCCCCAGCCCCTGCGCCGCCGGCGAATGAGGCCAAGGCCAAGCCTCCCGGTTGATTTTCGCGGGCGTCCTCGTAGGAGGGTTTAACCGAACGGTTAAGCAGGAGGATTCGCCGCGATGGGAATGCTGGACGGCAAGGTTGTGGCGGTCACCGGGGCCGGACGCGGCGTGGGGCGCGAAATCGCGCTGTTGTGTGCCAGCCACGGCGCGGCGGTTGTCGTCAACGATCCGGGCGTCAGCGGCGGCGGCGAGGGCGGTGACGCCGGTCCGGCGCAGCAGACCGTGAACGATATCGTGGCGGCGGGCGGCAAGGCCCACGCCAATCTGGCCAGCGTTGCCGATCCGGTCGGGGCGGCCAGCATTGTCGAGGATGCGGTCCAGCGCTTTGGCCGGATCGACGCAGTGGTCAACAACGCCGGGATCTTGCGCGACGCGATCTGGCACAAGCTCAGCTTCGAGGATTGGCGCGCGGTGATCGACGTGCACCTCAACGGGGCGTTCCTGGTTTCCAAAGCTGCGACCCCCTACTTCCGCGAGCAGCAGTCGGGCAGCTTTATCCATTTCACCTCGACGTCGGGCCTGATCGGCAACATCGGCCAGGCCAACTATTCGGCCGCCAAGCTGGGAATCGTCGGCCTGTCGCAATCGATCGCGCTCGACATGGCCCGTGCGGGTGTGCGCTCCAACTGCATCGCCCCCTTCGCCTGGAGCCGGATGACCGCGTCGATCCCCGCCGAAACGCCCGAGCAGAAGGAGCGGGTCGAGCGGCTCAAGACGATGAGCGCCGACAAGATCGCGCCGCTGGTGGTTTATCTTGCCTCCGATGCCAGCAAGGACGTGTCGAACCAGATATTCTCGGTCCGCAAGAACGAGATCGTGCTCTACAACAAACCGCGCCCGGTGCGTTCGATGACCAAGCTCGAAGGCTGGACGCCCGAAGCCATTGCCGATGAACTGATCCCCAGCTTCAAGCCCAGCATGGCGCGCGCCGACGAAGTGTCGGCGCATGTCTTTCCCTACGATCCGATCTGAGGAGCCCGCATGAGCACGCCCAATCCCGGGATGGACGCCGACGTTTTCGACCAATTTATCGAGCAGTTGCAGCGCTATGTCCGCGAACGGCTGATCCCGGCCGAAAAGGACGTGATCGAAACCGACAGGGTTCCTGAGGCGATCATGCAGGAAATGCGCGACATGGGGCTGTTCGGGCTGACCATGCCCGAGGCCTACGGCGGCGCGGGGATGAACATCGCGCAGTACACCCGCACGATCCGCGAGCTCAGCTATGCGATGCCGTGCTACCGTTCGATCACCTCGATCAACATCGGCATGGTCTGTTCGGCGCTGATGAAGGGCGGGACCGAAGCACAGAAGGCCGAATGGCTGCCGCGCCTTGCCGCCGGCGAAGTGGCGAGCTTCGGCCTGACCGAGCCGGGATCGGGTTCGGACAGCGCGGCGATGCAGACCATGGCGGTCAAGAGCGGCAACGGCTGGGTGCTCAACGGGACGAAGCGCTACATCACCAACGCCCCCTTCGCCAATGTCGCGCTGATCATGGCGCGGACCAGCAAGGAAGCTCTGCCCAAGAATGCCCATGTCTCGGCCTTTCTGGTGCCGATGGGCACGCCCGGGGTTTCGGTCGGCAAAAGCGACAAGAAGATGGGTCAGGCCGGCAGCCACATCGCCGACATCATCATGGAGGACGTCCACCTGCCCGCCGACGCGCTGCTGGGCGATGAAGAGGGCAAGGGCTTTGTTACCGCGATGCAGAGCCTCGACAACGGGCGGCTGTCGGTCGGCGCCGCGGCGGCGGGATATGCCCGCCGCGCGCTCGATTCGGCGCTGCGCTACGCGAACGAGCGCAAGGCCTTTGGCGAACCGATCGCCAACTTCCAGCTGATCCAGCAGATGTTGGCCGATAGCGATATCGAGATCTACGCTGCGGAATGCATGCTCGAAGACGCCGCCCGCCGCGCCGATGCCGGTGAAAAGGTGCTGCGCCAGGCTGCTGCCGCCAAGGTCTTCGCCACCGAGATGTGCGGCCGGGTGGTCGACCGGGTGGTGCAGATCTATGGCGGGGCGGGCTATCTGGCCGAATACGAGGCCGAACGCTTTTTCCGCGATGCGCGGATCTATCGGATCTATGAAGGCACCACCCAGATCCTCCAGCTCCAGATCGCCAAGCACATGCTGCGCGAGTGGGCGGCGCAGGGCTGATCGATGTACGATCTGCTCTCCGGCCTTTCGATCATCGAGGCGTCGTCGTTCGTCGCCTCGCCGACCGCCGGCCTATATTGCGCGCAGTTGGGGGCAGAGGTGATCCGGGTCGACCACAAGGCCGGTGGGCTCGACTATGATCGCTACATGCTTACCGCCGAAGGGCGCTCGCTGTCGTGGGAAAACCTCAACCGCGCCAAGAAGAGCGTCGCGCTCGATCTGCAATCGGACGAGGGGCGCGAGCTGCTGGTCGAACTGGCGCGGGCCACCGGGCAGCTGATCACCAACTTGCCGGTCAACTCGTTCCTCAGCCACGCCGCCGTCGCCGCAGGGCGGCCCGATCTGGTTTCGGTGCGGATCATGGGCTGGCACGATGGGCGCCAGGCGATGGATTTCACCGTCAACGCCGCCAGCGGTTATCCGTTGATGACCGGCCCGGCCGAATGGGACCCGGTCAGCGCTCCGCCGGTCAACCAGCTGCTGCCCGCGTGGGATTTCATCACCGGAGCCTACTGCGCCTTTGCCCTGCTCGCCGGGCTGCGTCACCGCGACGCTACCGGTCAGGGCAAAGAGCTGCGCGTGCCGCTGGGTGACGTCGCAATCGGTACGGTCGCCAACAGCGGAGCGATGGCCGAAATGCTTTATCGCGGGTCAGACCGCGAGCGCTTGGGCAATGCGATCTGGGGTGCCTTCGGGCGCGATTTTGTCAGCGGTGACGGCCAGCGCTTCATGGTCGCCGCGCTAACGGCGAAGCAATGGTCCGCGCTGGTCGGTGCATTCGGCGTGGCGGACGAAGTTGCTGCGGTGGAGCGGCGGACCGGCGTCAGCTTTGCCACCAGCGATCACCACCGCTTCACCCACCGCGAGGCGCTGTTCGCGCTGTTTCAGAGCGCGGCCGGCGGGATCGACTATGCGGATCTGGCCGCGCGGCTGACCCGGGCCGGCGCGACCTTCGAACGCTATCGCTCCATGCACGAAGCCGCGAACGATCCCGAACTGGTGGCGAACAATCCGCTGTTCGGCCCGTCACCGGCCAACCCCAGCGGGTTTGCCTATCCGGCGGCGCGCTCGTTTGCCAACGTGCCGGATGAACCAGCCGGCGATCCGCGGGCCGCCCCTTATCTTGGCGAGCACAGCGAAGAAGTACTCAGTCAGCGGCTGGGACTTTCCTCGGGCGCGATCGCCGCATTGATCGACAAAGGCGTGGTCGCCACGTCAGACAAGGACAAGCCATGACCCTGCGCCGCGCCGCCATCGTGTCCCCTATCCGCACCGCCGTAGGCAAGTTCGGAGGGGCACTCTCCGCACTGACCGCCGGACAGCTTGGTGCGGTGATCCTGAAGGCGCTGATGGAGCGCACGAAGATTGATCCGTCGCGCGTCGACGATGTGGTGTTCAGCCAGGGCTACGGAAATGGCGAAGCGCCGTGCATCGGCCACTGGTCATGGCTCGCCGCCGGACTGCCGCTGGAAGTGCCCGGCTATCAGCTTGACCGGCGCTGCGGGTCCGGCCTGCAGGCAATCGTCAACGCGGCGATGATGGTCCAGACCGGGATGAGCGACGTGGTGGTCGCGGGTGGCTGCGAAAGCATGTCCAACGTCGAGCATTATTCCACCGACATCCGCAAGGGCGTGCGCGCGGGCAACCTGACCCTGCATGACCGGCTGACGCGCGGCCGAGTGATGAGCCAGCCGGTCGAACGCTTCGGCGTGATTACCGGGATGATCGAAACCGCCGAAAACCTCGCCAAGGACTTCGCCATCAGCCGCGAGGCCTGCGATGCCTATGCCGCGCGCAGCCACCAGCGCGCCGCCGCCGCCTGGGCAGAGGGCAAATTTGCCGATGAACTGGTGCCGGTATCGATCCCGCAGAAGAAGGGTGACCCGGTGGTGTTCGACCACGACGAGGGCTACCGCGCCGACGCCAGCATGGAAACGCTGGGCAAGCTGCGGCCGCTCGAAGGCGGGGTGGTTACGGCGGGCAACGCCAGCCAGCAAAACGATGCCGCCGCCGCCTGCCTGGTAGTGGCAGAGGACCGGCTGGAGGAACTCGGCCTTGAACCGATCGCCTGGTTCCATTCGTGGGCGGCAGCGGGCTGCGATCCCAGCCGGATGGGCTATGGCCCGGTTCCGGCGACCGAGAGGCTGTTTGCCCGGGGTGGCCTCTCGTGGAACGACATCGGCCTGATCGAGCTGAACGAGGCCTTCGCGCCGCAGGTCCTCGCCTGCCTCAAGGGCTGGGGCTGGGCGGACGATGACAGCCGCCACGATGTGCTCAACGTCAACGGCTCGGGAATTTCGCTGGGCCATCCGATCGGTGCCACGGGCGGGCGGATCCTCGCCAACCTGACCCGCGAGATGCAGCGCCGCGATGTGCGGTACGGTCTTGAGACCATGTGCATCGGCGGCGGTCAGGGGATAGCGGCGGTGTTCGAGAAGGCATGACCCTCGCGCGCCATCTCGACGCGGCGCGCGGCTATCGCGACGCGGCGCGCGCGGCGGCGGCGCAGATCGGTACCGACGACCAGCGCGCCCACCACGGCTTCGCCTGGATTGCCACCAGTGTTGCCGCGCTCGAAGCGGTGCAGGCCTGGAGCGAGCAGCCGGGCGCCAGCGCGCTGGACCGCGCTGTTGCCACGCTGGCCTTTGCTGAGATGCTGGGGCAACTGACCGGCGGCCTGCCGATGGGGCAGAACGAGATCGTACGCCCCGTCGATCTGGGCTTGGGGCAGGCGGCACGGAAGCTTGCCGAGGATGCAGCCGAACTGCTGGATTCCGATCTGCGGGGCCACCGCGCGGACGTCGCATTGGCGCTTGATGAAGGGCGCTGGCCCAGCGAGAGCCTGCACGACACCGAACTTGACGCAGTGCGCCACCAGTTTCGCCGCTTCACCGAGGCCGAGATCGTGCCGCATGCCCATGGCTGGCACCTCGCGAACCAGTTGATCCCCGATGCCACGGTTGCCAAGATGGCCGAACTCGGCACCTTCGGCGCGACGATCCCTGTCGAATTCGGCGGACTGGGCCTGTCGAAACTGGTGATGTGCCTGATCACCGAGGAACTGTCGCGCGGATGGATCGGCGCGGGATCGCTTGGCACCCGCAGCGAGATCGCCGGCGAACTGATTGCCCATTCCGGCACTCGCGAACAGCAGTCCGAGTGGCTGCCGAAGATCGCCAGCGGCGCGGTGCTGCCCACCGCGGTGTTCACCGAACCCGATGTCGGCTCCGACCTCGGTTCGCTCCAGACCCGGGCCCGGCGTGAGGGCGCGCATTGGGTAATCGACGGGGCCAAGACCTGGATCACCCACGCCGCGCGCAGCGATCTGATGACGCTGCTGGCGCGCACCGTACCCGATGCGCAAGGCTATGCCGGGCTATCCATGCTGCTGGTCCCCAAGCCGCGCGGGACCGAGGCCGATCCGTTTCCGGCCGAGGGCATGGCGGGCAGCGAGATCGAAGTGCTGGGCTATCGCGGAATGCGCGAATATGCGCTGGCGTTCGATAGCATGACGGCGCCGGCCGACGCCGTGCTGGGCGGAGAGGAAGGGCAGGGCTTCAAGCAGTTGATGCGCACCTTCGAAGCCGCGCGGATCCAGACAGCGGCGCGCGCGGTGGGCGTGGCCCGGCGCGCGCTTGAGCTCGGGCTCGCCTATGCCCAAAGCCGCAAGCAGTTCGGCAAACGGCTGATCCAGTTCGCACGCGTGGCCGACAAGCTGGCGATGAGTCTGGTTGACGTTGTCATGGCGCGCGAGCTGACCTACGCGGCAGCCCGCGCCAAGGACACCGGCAAGCGCTGCGACATCGAGGCCGGAATGGCCAAGCTGCTGGCGGCCCGTTCTGCCTGGTCGAATGCCGATGCGGCGCTGCAGATCCACGGCGGCAATGGCTATGCGCTTGAATACGAGATCAGCCGCGTCTTGTGCGATGCCCGGATCCTCAACATCTTCGAAGGCGCGGCGGAAATCCAGGCACAGGTGATCGCGCGTGGCCTGCTGGAAGGGCGGAACTGATGAGCCAATGGCAAAACTGGATCGGCCGCGAGGAGCAGCGCCGCGACCGCGTGGACGAGGCGCTCGTGGCGCGCTGGCTGGCGACGTTCGATCGCACCGGCCCGGCCGTCGGCACTGTGCCGCAGGGCTTTCACTGGTGTCTGTGCACCCCGGATGCTCCCACCGTCGCGCTCGGCCCCGACGGGCACCCGCTCCGAGAGGACGGACCGGACAGCTTGCTGCCCCCGCTGCCGCACCTGCCGCGCCGGATGTGGGCATCCAGCGAGGTCGAATTCCTCGCCCCGCTGCGCGTCGGCGATGCGGTGCGCCGCCGTTCGCGCGTCCAGGCCATCGACGCCAAGTCTGGCGGATCGGGCGAGCTGGTGTTCGTCACGGTGCTCCACGAGACCTTTGGCGGCGACGTGCTTGCCGTGCGCGAAGTGCAGTCGCTGGTCTATCGCGCCGCCGCGTCCGCTGACGCGCCGCTCAGCCCTCCGCCGCCGGGAGAGCAATGCTTCGATCCATCGCCGTGGGCCGCGCACCGGACACTGGTGCCGTCGGAAGCGCTGCTGTTCCGCTACTCCGCTCTGACTTTCAATACCCACCGTATCCACTACGATTCGCCCTATGCCCGCGACGCGGAGCGCTATCGCGGTCTGGTTGTCCACGGGCCACTGACCGCGACGCTGCTGCTGGATCTGGCTCAGCGCGAACTGGGTGATGGCGCGCTGAAGGGCTTTGGTTTTCGCGGTCTGTCCCCGGCAATCTGCGGTGAGGTTCTGAATCTGGTGATGCGGCCTGCGCCGGACGGTTGGGAGCTGGCCGCGTTCGCCGCCGATGGCCGGCACGTGGCGGGCGCCAGCGCTTCCGCCTGATCAGTCCAGACGCACCTTGCCGCGTCCGGCCTTGATCGTTCCGCGCTTTTTCTTGCCTTCCAGCCGCTCCCCCTTGTTCACCCGGTTGAGGCGCGTCTTGGCGCGCTTCTCGGGCAGGTTGAACGCCTCCTCGATCAGCGCGCCAAGCCGCTCGCGGGCGTCCTGACGGTTGGCTTCCTGAGTGCGGAACCGCTGGGCGGTGAGCAGCAGCTCGCCCCTGGCGGTCATCCGGCTGCCGGCCAGCTGCTTGAACCGCGCAAACACCGGCACCGGCAGGCGCAGGGCATAGACATCCAGCCGCAGCTGCACCGCGCTGGCTACCTTGTTGACGTTCTGTCCGCCCGGACCCGACGCGGTGATGAAACTTTCGCTGACCAGCGTCAGGGCGCGGGCCAGCGTGTCAGGGGCGCTCGGCGTCATCGGCAAATCCCAGTGCCGCGAAGTCGGCGGGCAGCGGCGCCGCTGCGACAATCGGCGGCTTTTCACCGCGCCGCACCGTCAGCCCGGCGGCGTGGAGCATGGTCCGCGGGCCGCCCTTGCCGCTGCCATAGACCGGATCGCCCAGCAGCGGGGCGCCAAGGCCTGCCAGCGCATGGATCCGGATCTGATGGGTGCGGCCGGTTTCCGGCCTGAATTCGACCAGCGTCAGCCCGCCCTGCACCGCCAGGGTGCGCCAATGGGTCACCGATGGTTTGCCCTTCTTCGCCGCGGTCATCCGCCAGCCCTTGTCGGCGCTGCTGATCTTGCTCAGCGACAGGGATATCGTCCCTTCGGTTTGATCCAGCAGTCCAGCGACAATCCCCAGATAGCGCTTGTCGACTTCGCGCGCTTCAAAGGCGGCGGAAAAGCGTTTGAAGGCTTTGGGGTTGCGCGCCAGCAACAGACAACCCGAGGTGTCCTGGTCGAGCCGGTGCACCGGCGCCGGGGCGCGCTGGAAGCCAAGCTTCAGCTGGTCGAGACAGTCCTCGACACTGCGCCCGCCCGAACGCGGACGATCGACGGGAAGCCCCGCAGGCTTGTCGATCACCAGCGCCTCGCCGTCTTCGAACAGGATCGGCAGGACGGTCATGCCAGGGCCTTTGCAATGCGCCGCAGCGCTTCATCGAGGAGGGCGTCGTCGGCGGCGAAGCTGATCCGGAAACCCGCCTGCCCGCCAAAGGCAGAGGCCGCCACCACCGCCACACCGTGCTCCAGCAGGTGCAGGCACAGCGCCTCGTCGCTGGCAAATCGCGCCATCAGCGGCGCGGCATCGACCATGCAGTAAAAAGCTCCGTCGGGTACCGGAGTGGACAAGTCGGGTATCGCATTGATTGCCGTCACGACGCTGTCGCGCCGGACGCGCAGCCGTTCGCGCCAGTCGGCCAGAAAGTCCTGCGGCCCTTCGAAGGCAGCGACGGCGGCGGCCTGGCTGATCGAGGCGGGATTGCCCGAGGAATGCGATTGCAGCCGGGCCATGGCCTCGATCAGCCACTGCGGTCCGGCAGCGACGCCGATCCGCAGGCCGGTGATCGCGTGGCTCTTGGACACGCCCGAGACGGTCAGCACCTGGTTCGCCAGTTCGGGGCACTGCGCCGCCAGTGTGGCGTGCTGCCCGCCGTCGTAGCGCAGCGGCGCATAGATATCGTCGGACAGCACCAGCATCTGCGGATGGCGCGCCACCACCGCGCCCAGCGCGCGGATCTCCTCGGCGCCGTACACGGCTCCGGTCGGGTTGCCGGGGCTGTTGAGCAGCAGCCAGCGGGTTTGCGGCGTGATTGCCGCCTCCAGTTGGTCCGGTGTGATCCGGAACCCGCCCGCCGCCGTGGTGGGCAAGGCGATAACCTCGGCCCCGGCGAAGCGGACGATCTCGGGATAGCTGACCCACCACGGGCTGGGGATCAGCACGTCGTCGCCGGGGTTCAGCGTGGCGAGCAGCGCGTGGAAGATCGCCTGCTTGCCCCCGGCGCTGACGATCACCTGGCGCGGCGGCACGTCGATTCCCAGATCGCGGTTGAAATGCAGCGCTGCCGCTTCGCGCAGTCTGGGTGTCCCGGCAACCGGGGTATAGCGGGTGTCGCCTGCGTCGAGCGCGGCCTTGGCCGCCGCGATCACGTGCGGCGGGGTGGGAAAATCGGGCTCGCCCACCGACAGTGAAATGATGTCGCGCCCCGCAGCGCGCAGCGCGGCAGCGCGGTCGGTCATCGCGGTGGTTTGCGAAGGGGCGATGCGGGCCAGGGCGGCGGAAAGGGTCACAGCAGGCATGCCGGCATCAGCCCGCGCAAGGCGTTGCCGATCAGGAAACCGTCCTCAAGATCGGCGAGTGTCAACTCGGCTTCGACGGCGCGGCCCGATGCAACCAGCGAGCGGCGCAGCACGCCGGGCAGCAAGCCGAGAAGGGCGGGCGGGGTTAGCAGCACCCCATCGCGTTCAACGAACAGGTTGGTGAAGCAGCCTTCGGTCACCAGCCCGTCGTCGCGGATCAGCAGTGCTTCCTGCGCTCCCGTCTCTTTCGCCACGACCAGCCCCAGCTCGTAAAAGCCCCGGTCGCTGGTCTTGTGGCGCAGCCGCCAGTCGCCGGGATCGACTGGCAGGGGCAGCACCGCACAGGCCGCCGGTTCCTCCAGCGGGGCGGGCAGCTCACCCAACTCCAGCACATAGGCCCCGCTGCGCGCCGCGCAGAGCCGCAGTTTGGCGGGCTTGTCCGCCTCGAAACACAGCGCCTGGATCGCGTTGCGCACGGCGTGGCGATCGAAGGAAAAGCCCAGCTCCGCCGCGCTGGCCCTGATCCGCTCAAGGTGCAGCTCGAGCAGCGGCACCCCCTCGTCGGGGGAGAAGCGCATTGTTTCGATCAGATCGGCCCCGCTCGCCCCCAGCCGCACAAATCCCCCTTTGACCAGACATTCGCGCCATTCCGGAAGGCTTTCCGAATCCGCGACGATCGCCGAGCCGACCCCCAGCACGGCCCGGCCCCGTCCGTTCTCGTCGGGGGTCAGGCGCAGGGTGCGGATTGCCACATTGAACGCCGTCTCGCCAGTGGGATCGATCCGCCCGATAGCCCCGCAATAGGCGCCGCGCGCATCGCGCTCGTGTGCCTGGATCAGCTCCATCGCGCGGATCTTGGGCGCGCCGGTGATCGAGCCGCAGGGGAACAACGCCCGGATCATGTCCGCAGCGCCTTTGCCCGGTTGCAAGCGGGCGGTGATGGTGGTCACCATCTGGTGGACGGTCGGATAGCTCTCGACCGCAAAGGGCTTGTCGACCTTGACGCTGCCCGCCTCGGCCACCCGGCTGAGATCGTTGCGCATCAGATCGACGATCATCAGGTTCTCGGCGCGGTCCTTGGCCGAACCGGCCAGTTCCTCGGCCAACCGGGCGTCTTCCGTCGTATCGCGGCCCCGCGGGCGGGTGCCCTTCATCGGCTTGACCCGCGCCGCGCCGTCCTTGAGTGCAAAGAACAGCTCGGGCGAAAAGCTCAGCAACCAGTGCGAACCGTCGAACACGATCCCGCCATAGCCCGCGCCCGCCGCCGGGCGCATCGCGGCATAGAGCGCCAGCGGATCGCCGTGATAGGATCCGGCAAGCGGGAAGGTCAGATTGGCCTGATAGATGTCGCCTGCCGCGATTGCCTGTTCCAGGGCGTCAAAGGCCCGGACATAGCCCCCGGGCGAAAGCTGCGGATCGAGCGGGCCGACACTGGCCGCGCCGTGAGCACCGGAGGCGGCCAGCCAGGCGGGAACGTCGGCAGCGGGGATCGTGCGACAGTCTTCGAACGCGCCGAACCACAGCAGCGGGCCATTGGCCCCGCTGCGCGGCGCGGCCATCGCGGCGAGGCGCGGTTCGAGCGCCAGTCCTGCCTCATAGCCGAAGTAACCGGCGAGATGCCGGCCTTCGCGGCGCAGTGCTTCCAGCCGTTCGAGCGCGGGCAGGACGTCTTGGGCACGGCGCGCCACGACCACTTCGCCGGGAGTCTCATAAAGGCGCGCGGCGCTGGCGCCGCCGGGGCGGGCATCGTCAAGCAGGATGAACGGAGCGGGGATCATGCGGGCGCTTCTAGCCTCGGACCGGGGCACATGCAAAAAGCCCCTCGCACAAGTGCTTGGCCCGTTCTAACGGATTGGAAACGCAGTCTCACCCGGAGCTCTTGAGAATCATGGACAGCATCTATCTCGGCCTTGGTGCCAATGGTGAACGGCAGACCCTGTTGCTGAGCCGGGCAAACCGCCACGGTCTGGTGGCCGGGGCGACCGGTACCGGCAAGACGGTGACCTTGCAAAGCATGGCCGAACAGTTCTCCGCCGCTGGCGTCCCGGTGTTCCTGGCCGATGTGAAGGGCGATCTTTCGGGCATCTGCATGGCCGGAAGCCACGATTTCAAACACGCCGCCACGATCGAGGAGCGCGCCAAGCAGTTGGGGCTGGAGCCGTTTGAATACAAAGACAATCCGGCGGTCTTCTGGGACCTTTACGGCGAATCCGGGCATCCGGTCCGCACCACGATTTCGGAAATGGGCCCGTTGCTGCTGTCGCGGCTGATGGGGCTCAACGACACCCAGGAAGGGGTGCTCAACATCGCCTTCAAATGGGCCGACGACAACGGTCTGCTGCTGCTCGACATGGACGACTTGCAGCAGGTGCTGATTGCCTGCGCCGCCCGGGCCGGCGATCTGGCCACCACCTATGGCAACATCTCCAAAGCCAGTGTCGGCACGATCCAGCGCCAGCTTCTCGCCTTCGAAAGCCAGGGCGCGGACCGGTTCTTTGGCGAGCCCGCGTTCGAGATCAACGATTTTCTCCGCACCGACGAAACCGGCAAGGGCTTGATCAACGTGCTCGCTGCCGAGAAACTGATGCAGAGCCCCAAACTCTATGCCACGTTCCTGCTGTGGCTGCTGTCCGAACTGTTCGAGGCGCTGCCCGAAGTCGGCGATCCGGAAAAGCCCACGCTGGTGTTCTTCTTCGACGAGGCCCACCTGCTGTTCGATGAAGCCCCGCAGGCGTTGTTCGACAAGATCGAACAGGTGGTGCGGCTGATCCGTTCGAAGGGTGTGGGGGTATTCTTCGTCACGCAGAATCCGGTCGATATCCCGGAAAAGATCGCGGGGCAGTTGGGCAACCGGGTGCAGCACGCGCTGCGCGCCTTCACCCCGCGTGACCAGAAGGCGATAAAGGCGGCGGCGGAAACCTTCCGGATCAATCCCGATCTCGATGTCGAAACCGCGATCACCGAGCTCAAGGTCGGCGAGGCGCTGGTTTCGACACTGGATGAAGACGGTGCGCCAACCATTGTCCAGCGCACCTTGATCGCGCCGCCGCGCTCGCGGCTGGGGCCGATCACGCCGAAAGAGCGGGCGATCGTCCAGTCGATCAGTCCGTTCGATGGCAAATACGATACTCTGGTCGATCGTGAGAGCGCCGAGGAAGTTCTGCAGAAGAAGTCCGAAGACGCCGTCGCAGCCGCGCAAGTGGTCGACGAGCAGGGCGAGGACGTCCAGCGCGCCCTGCCGCGCGCCACGCCCAGCCTGTGGGAACGGGCTGGCAAGGCGGCTTTCGGTGCCGCAGCAGCCTCGGCCGGGACGATCCTGGCCCGCAAGATGAGCGGGCGGCGCTCGTCCGCATCGGTCGGCGCATCGGCAGCCAGCGCGGCCGCAGGAGCTATCGGCACGGCGCTTGGCGGTGCCATGGTGGGCCGCTTCGCGCGCGGTCTGTTGGGCGGTCTGCTGCGCTGATCGAAGCGGGGGCGCCCTTCGTCGAAGGCGCCGGTTGCATTTGAAACCCGTTTGGGGTGAGACGGCGCCAACGTTTCATGCCCTTGGGGGGAAATTCGATCATGCGCCGTCTGCTCTGTGCCTCGTCCCTGCTGTCGCTTGTCTGCGCTGCGCCCGCGCTGGCCGCGCCGTCCGCTGCGGCGGCGCTCCCCCTTGCTGCCGCGCCCGACATCCCGCGCGGACAGCTGACCGACGCGGTCAAACCTTCGGCCTACCGCCTGGATCTGACGGTTGATCCCAATCTCGAACGCTTCTCCGGCAAGGTTGAAATCGACGCGGTGCTCACGGCGAGCAGCACCTTTGTCGATCTGCACGGACGCGATCTGGCGATGAAGCGGGCGGTGGCGACCGCTGCGGGCAAGGCCTATCCCGGCACCTGGGCGCAGGTCGATCCCACCGGCGTGGCCCGCCTCACCTTTGCCGAGCCGCTGCCTGCCGGAGCGGTGACCTTCGCCTTCGAATACGACGCCGCGTTCCAGTCTGGTCCGGCCGGTATGTTTCGGGTCAAGGTGGGGGATGACTGGTATTCTTGGACCCAGCTCGAATCGATCGATGCGCGCGCCGTGTTTCCCGCGTTCGACGAACCCGGGCTGAAGCAGCCCTTCACCGTGACGCTGCGCACCCGGCCCGGCCATGTTGCGGTTAGCAACGCCCCCGAAGTGTCGACCACGCTGGAAGGCGGGTTCGAAGTCCACCGCTATGCCCCGACCTTGCCGCTGCCGACCTATCTGGTGGCGATGATGGTCGGGCCGTTCGTGGTGGACGAAGGCGTGGTTCCCCCCACCCCGCAGCGCGCCAAGCCGCTGCCGCTGCGGATCGTCACCACCAAGCAGAACGCCGGGAAGACGGCGTTTGCGCTGGAAGGATCGAAAGGCATCGTCCAGCATCTGGAGGCCTATTTCGATCAGCCGTTTCCCTATCCCAAGCTGGACCAGATCACCACGCCGATCCTGCCCGGGGCGATGGAGAACGCCGGGGCCGATCTCTATGCCGATCCGATCCTGATCATGGAGGAAAGCGCGCCGACCGGGCAGAAGCGCAATTTCGGCATGATCGTCTCGCACGAACTGGCGCACCAGTGGTTCGGCGACCTGGTTACCCCGGCATGGTGGGATGACATCTGGCTCAACGAGAGCTTTGCCAACTGGATGGGCTATCGCAACGGCAACGAATGGCGGCCGGATCTGAACATCGGCGCCGGCGCGCTGAGCGAAGGATTCGCCGCGATGCACACCGATGCGCTGGTTGCCGGGCGGGCAATTCACCAGCCGATCACCACCAACGCCCAGATCGACGAAGCCTTCGACACGATCACCTATGGCAAGGGTGGCCACGTCGTCGCGATGATCGCCGGTTATATGGGTGACAGCAAATTCCGCGATGGCGTCCGCCGCTATATGGCCGCACACACCTATGGCAACGCCACCAGCCGCGATTTCTTCGCCGCAATGGCCGAGGCGGCCGGCGATCCGCGGATCGTCCCGGCGATGCAGAGTTTCACCGATCAGCAGGGTGTCCCGCTGGTAACCTTCACGCCCACCAAGCGCGGTGGCTATTCCGTAACGCAGAGCCGCTATGCCGGGCTGGGCGTGACGGCTCCCGATACCCGCTGGGGCATTCCGCTGTGCGTGCGGCGGCTGACAGCAACCATCCAGCAGTGCCAGCTGCTGGCCGATGGCGGCGGCGCGCTGACGCTGCCCGGCAAGGGCGCCGTGGTCCCCAATGCCGGCGGCACCGGCTATTACCGCTTCGAACTTCCGGCCAAGGACTGGAACGCGTTGATCGCCAAGGCGCCGACGCTGAGCGGCGGGGAAGCGCTGGCCCTCGCCGATTCGCTTTACGCCAGCTTCCAGGCCGGACGGGCCAAGCCCGAACAGCTGATCGCACTGGCTCGGCAGTTGGCCAAGCACAAGGACAGCTATGCCAGCGAAGCCGGAGTCGAAGCGGTGCAGACGCTCAGCGGCACCGGCATGCTGGGCGACGAAGGTAAGGCGGGCTTTCGCCGTTTGATGGAATCGCTCTACCGTCCGCGGTTGGCGGCGCTGGGGTTCGATCCGCGTGCCGGGGCCCATGCCAAGGACGATCCGGAACGCTCGCAGAAACGCGAACAGGTCGTCTACCAGCTGGTCGACGGCGCGCGCGATACGGCGCTGCGCAAGCAATTGGGCGAAGCCGCCGCCGCCTATCTGGGCGGTGACACGCAGGCGCTCGATCCGTCCTGGTACAGCGCTGCGCTGGGCGTCTGGCTGGAACAGGGCGGGATGCCGGCGGCCAAACAACTGATCGAAAAGGCGCTCGCGTCGCAGGATCCGGTATTCCGGCCGACGGCGCTCGAAGCCATCGGCCGCAGCGGCAAGGCCGATGTGGCGCGTTGGGTGCTCGATGAATTCAAGGACACCAGGTTGCGGACCAGCGAACGGCTGGGTCTGGTGCGCGGTGTGGTCCAGACCGGCGGGACCCGCGACATGGGATTTGACTGGCTCAAGGCCAATTTCGATGAATTGCTGGCCGGCGGCGGCGGAATCTTCTTCGCCTCGCGCCTGCCGCAGATGGTGGGCGGCTACTGTTCGGTCGAACGAGCGAACGATATCGCCACGCTGATGGGTCCCAAGCTGGCGGGCAAGACCGGCGCGCTGGCGCTGGAACGGACGATCGAGCGGGTCCGCAACTGCGGCGCACTGAAGGCGGCACGCGGGGCCGAGGCCGCGCGCGCCTTCGCCCAGCTCAAGTAAGCGGCAGGCGCAGGGTCACGCGAAGTCCGGCGATGTCTCCGGCTTCGTTGCGGCGGTTGGCGAGCTCCAGCGAGCCGTCGTGCTGCTGGGCAATCGCGCGGGCCAGAGTCAGGCCGAGCCCGGCCCCACCGGTAGCGCTGTTGCGAGAGGGATCGCCGCGGGTGAAGGGCTCCTGCATCCGGGCGATATCGTGGTCGGGAATGCCGGGACCGTCGTCGTCGATTCGGATCATGGCCGCGCCCTCTGCGCGCATCAGTTCGATGCGCGCAGCGCGGCCATAGCGCAGGGCATTGGAGACCAGGTTGCGCAGCGCACGGCGCACCCAGGTGGGGCGCAAGGGCAGGACGACCCGCTCTGCGGGTTCGAACACCACCGCTTCGCCGAGATCCTCGAACTCTTCGGCAACCTGCATCACCAGCGCCGACAGCTCGGCCGGCTCAAGCGGGTCGCTGGGCCGGCCAACCCGGGCAAGGCTCAGGATGTCGTCAAGGCTGCGGGTGATGTCCTCGATGGTCGCGGCCATCTTGGCGCGTTCACTATCGTCCTCGACGCTTTCGATCCGCACTCTCAGCGCGGCGAGCGGGGTCTTCAGATCGTGCCCGATTGCGCCGAGCATCACATCTTTCTCGTCCAGCAGCGCGGCGATCCGGCCTTCCATTGCGTTGTGCGCCGTAATCAGTCGGCGCAGATCATCGGGACCCTGCGGCTCGATCTGGCCGTCGGCATCGCGGGTCGAAGCAAAGTGCTCGACCCGCCTGGTCAGCGCGGCCAGCGGACGGGTCAGCCGCCCCAGGATCAGCGCGATGGCGCCGACCAGAACCGCGTAGATCAGCATGGTCTGGGCAACGATGGTCACCAGCAAGGCAGGTTCGCCGGGCGGGACAACGATGCGGGTCATGACCCATTCGCGCGAGCCTGGTTGCTGGACGGCGGCGATCACCACCAGCCGGGCATAGGTCGACGGCGATTTCCCGAGCCGCTCGGCGCGCTTTGCGAAACGCGGCCAGATAACCGGATCGCGCACCAGCGGGCGGTAGACGACAATCGCGGCGGCGGTCTGAATGTCCTGCCCGGCAAGGATTTCGCGCAGTTCCTCTTCGGCGTGGCCGATCCGCACGTCGCCCTCAAGAACGGGCGATTCGGTGCTGCGCTCGATTCGGAAGCTGCTGCGGCTGCCGCGCGGCAACGGCGGGATCATGCGGAGATCGGGACCGTGCCCGGAGCGTCCGCTTTCGACGTCGCGCAGTTCGCCGTAAAGCCGCAGCGCGGCGTTGTGCAGAAAGGCGGTTTCGCGCCGATCCTGCTGCGAGCGATAGATCAGGACCGCGCTGAGCCCCTGGACCAGCAGCAGCGCCAGGGCGACCGCCAGCAACATCTGCCCCTGCAGGCTGCGCGGCCAGAGACGGCGGAGAAAGCGGCTTGCCACGGCGGTGCGCCCGATCAGCCGGCGGCCACGCGGCGGACGTCGGCGGCCAGCATGTAGCCGCCGCCCCAGACGGTCTGGATCAGGGTCGGATTGCGGCTGTCCTGTTCGATCTTGCGGCGCAG
>JABFRE010000021.1 GCA_013141325.1 Novosphingobium sp. | reverse complement strand
GCCGCGATGAGCGCCCCGCTCCCCACCCGCCGCGATGAGCTCTTCCGCTATGCCGATCTGGCGGCGCTGACCCCGCTGTGGCCGCCGCAGGCCGAGCGGATCGCGGTGGAGGCGGGCGGTGCCCGGACGCTCAGCATCGTGATTGACGGCGATGCAGCCATTGCCCGCAATCTGGATATCGTGGTGGGCGACGACGCAGAGCTGGACGTGCGCCTGCTGAGCCTGGGCCGCGCCTATGGCCGGTTGCAGCTGAAAGCAGCGCTGGGAAAAGGCGCCCGCTTTACCTTCGGCGCGGCGCAGCTGGCCGGGAACGCACAATCACTGGAAGTGGTGACCACGGTGATCCACGAACAGGCGGATGCGGTCAGCCGCCAGATCGTGCGTTCGGTCGCCGGGGCAGGGGCCACAGTCAACTACCTCGGCAAGGTGCTGGTCGCCAAGGGCGCCGATGGGACCGACGGCGAACAATCGGTCCGCGCGATGCTGCTCGACCGGACCGCCACGGCCAACGCCAAGCCCGAGCTGGAAATCCACGCCGACGATGTGAAATGCGCGCACGGCTGCGCGGTGGGCGAGCTCGATGCCGCCGCCCTGTTCTACATGGCGGCGCGCGGGCTTCCGCCCGAAGCGGCGAAGCGGCTGATGCTCCAGGCCTTCGTCGCCGAGGCGTTCGTCGGCGCAGAAGACGAAGCGGTGCTGCTGAACCAGGCGATTGCCGCGCTGGAGGCGATGCTGTGATCGGCGCCGTGCCCCAGCCGACCGACCGCGCGCTGTCGCGCTGGGAGAACGAGGGCGGCACCGCTGCCGCCATCGCCCGGCGCGAAGAGTTCCCGGGACTGGCGGGCGGTTGGCACTATCTCGACAGCGCCGCCACCGCGCAAAAGCCGCAGGCGGTGATCGATGCCTGCACCCGTGCGCTGGGCGCGGACTATGCCACGGTCCACCGCGGGGTCTATGCCCGCTCGGCCGAGATGACGCTGGCCTTCGAGGCGGCGCGCGCCAAGGTGGCCGCGCTGATCGGCGGCACGGCGGACGAACTGGTCTTCACCCGCGGCGCGACCGAGGCAATCAATCTGGTCGCCCGCAGCTTTCCCGCCTGCGGCGAAAAGCCGCGCCGGGTGCTGCTGTCGCAGCTGGAGCATCACAGCAATATCGTGCCGTGGCAGCTGGCCGGATGGCAGATCGACGTCTGCCCGCTGACCGCCGACGGGCAGATCGATCTCGACGCCGCCGAAGCCATGCTGACCACCGATTTCGACATGGTGGCCTTTGCCCATGTGTCGAACGTGCTGGGTTCGGTGCTCGACGTGCCGCGCGCAGCCGCTCTGTCGCGCAAGGTTGGCGCCTGCCTGCTGCTCGACGGATGCCAGGCTGCGGCGCGGATGCCGGTCGATGTCGCCGCGCTCGATTGCGATTTCTACGCCTTTTCGGCGCACAAGCTCTATGGCCCGACCGGGATCGGCGCGCTGTGGGGCAAGCCGGGGCTGCTCGCCGCGATGCCGCCGTGGCAGGGCGGCGGCGCGATGATCGAGCGGGTCACCTTTGCCCAGACCACCTTTGCCCCGCCGCCGCAGCGGTTTGAGGCGGGCACGCCCGCGATCGTCGAGGCGATCGGGTTTGGCGCGGCGGCGGACTATGTCCAGGGTGTGGGGGTCGGGGCGATCCAGGCGCACGAAGCTGCGCTGGTGCGGCAGCTGCGCGACGAACTGCGCGGGATCAACGCCATCACCCTGTTTGGCCCGGAGGACAGCGCGGGAATCGTCTCCTTCGCGCTTGCGGGGGTGCATCCGCACGATCTGGGCACCATATTGGATGAGGAAGGCCCGGATGGTACCAGAGTTGCGATCCGCGCCGGGCATCACTGCGCGCAGCCGCTGATGGACCAGCTGGGCGTCCCCGCCACCGCCCGCGCCAGTTTCGGGCTGTATAGCGACGAAAGCGACATTGCCGCGCTGCTGCGCGGGATCGAACGAACCAGGAGGATTTTCGGGTGAACGAGGAACCCAAATTCACCGTCGAGGAAGTGACCGCCGTCGCGCCGCCGCCGCGCGCTCGCGTCGAGGATGGCGAAAGCCCGGCCGACAAGCTGGAGCGCAAGCGCGACTATCTCGAAGGATTTCTGGCCGAGAAACCGGCGGATGTTGCTCCGGGCGCGCCTGGCGGCGATTTGTACGAAGCGGTCATCGCCGCGCTGAAGGACATTTTCGATCCGGAAATTCCGGTCAACATCTATGACCTGGGCCTGATCTATGCCGTCGATGTGACCGATGATGGCGGCGTGGTTGTGACCATGACGTTGACCACACCCCACTGCCCCGTCGCCGAATCGATGCCCGGCGAGGTCGAGCTCAGGGTCGGCGCGGTGCCGGGCGTGCGCGATGCCGAAGTCAATCTGGTCTGGGATCCGCCGTGGGACCCTGCGAAGATGAGCGACGAAGCCCGTCTGGAGCTTGGAATGCTATGACCACCACCCGCATGCGCCCCGCCGCGATTCAACTGACCCCCGCCGCCCAGGCGCGGATCGCAGCCTTGATGGCCGATGCGCCCGCGGGCGCGATCGGGGTCAAGCTGTCGACCCCGCGCCGGGGTTGCTCTGGGCTCGCCTATTCGGTGGACTACGTCAGCATCGCAGATCCGCTCGACGAACGGATCGAGACGCCGGGCGGGCTGTTTTTCGTTGACGGCGGCTCGGTGCTCTACCTGATCGGCAGCACGATGGACTGGCAGGAAGACGATTTCACCGCCGGGTTCGTATTTGAGAACCCGAATGCCAAGGGCAGCTGCGGGTGTGGAGAGAGCTTTACGGTCTAGCTGTCGGTCTCGCCGGTTTCCTCGGCGATAAAAGCGACCAGCGCCTTCTCCATCGGATCGAGCTCTTCATCGGCGTCGAGCATGTCGTGCAGCCAGGTGCCTTCCTCTTCGGTGAGCACGCTCGCTTCGGCGGCGGCCTGTTCGGTGTCGGAGCCGTGGTGGCCCATGTCGAGCAGGCTGCCGAACGACCCTTCAAAGTCCGGCTTGGAGCCGCCCATTCGCGCCAGGAAGCTGCCGACCCCGGAACCTTCGCTGGCCATGAACTGCTCAAGTTCGCTCGCGCGTTCGCGGCTCAGCGGCTCGGCGCCGCCGAAGCCGAACAGATAGTTGGCCACGCCCTGGACGAACAGCTTCTCCCATTCCGGTGCATTCACCTCAAACAGCGCCGCATCCTTGAGGCGGAACAGCATTTCGGCCTCGGACTTGCTGACGGCCGCCGGGCGATCGCCTCCGGCAGCGAAGATCGCGCGGCGCAGCAGGCCGGCTTCGACGGCGTTGATGCCCTTGGCATCCAGCTGGCCATCGCGGGTCGGGCCTTCGCCGGTCAGCACTGCGTCTTCCAGCTGCTTCAGAGCATAGGCTTTCAGTGCGGCGGGAGTGCTGAGCGAAATTTCGAGAACTTTGACCAGAAGTTCGAGCTCGGCCAGCGAATCAACCCGTCCGTCGCGGTCGATCCGCGCCACCAGCTCCTCGCCCATAGCCTCGTCGACATAGCCCCTGGGTTCGACCGTGTTGACCACGAAGGTGCTGAGCGCTTCGACGAAGAAGGCGCTCCATTCCGGCGAAGGCTCGCTCAACCGCTCGTTGGCGGCGAACAGCGATTCGGCTTCTTCCGGATCGATCCTGCCATCGGCCCATCCGGCCTGGCGCAGGGCCAGGATTTCCTCTGCGCTAATCAATCCGGCGGTGGCGGCCTGTGCGGCAATATCACGGAACTGCATGGTCATGGCGTCAACAAAGCCCTCGGTTGCTTTGGGTACGCCGTATCGCAGCTTATCCTTAAATCCGGGTTACCTTGTTCGCGCCGGGTCCGATGGGCGTGCTGCTGGTGCCTATTTGCGGCGCAAGGCCCCGATGCACGAAATCCGGTCGACCTCCTGCCCGTCGCTGGCCCGGCGCGCTTCGACATAGGTCGCCTGCGGCTCGCGGCCCTGTGCTCCGGGATAGAGATAGATGTCGAGCACGCACGGCGTGCCGACGAATTGCAGCTTGTGGGCATCGCCTTCGATCACATCGATCCGGGCCGGACCGAACTGCCGGACCAGATCGGCAGACGTTGCCCCGATTATGCCTTCTAGTCCGGGCAGCATCTGGACCTGCGCGGGCGGCGGCGCCCAGAAACGGAGCGATGAAATTGGCGAAGGGAACCAGCAGCAGCAAGGCCACGATCAAGCCCAGCAAAAACCGCTCACTTC
>JABFRE010000124.1 GCA_013141325.1 Novosphingobium sp. | reverse complement strand
GCGCCGATGGTCTTCAGCCCTGCAGCGCGCCGGGCTGAAGACCATCGGCGCCCTCGCGGCGCGCCCCTCCCTCGCCCTCGCCGCGCGCTTCGGGGCGCAGGCGGTGACTGCGCTGCGCCGCCTGACGGGCGAGGAGCAGGCCCCGATCGCTCCGCTGGTACCGCATCGTCCACTCCGGTTTACGCGCCGCTTTGCCGAACCGGTGACCCATCAGGAGGCCATCGCTGCCTGTTTCCTGGACCTGCTGCACGACAGCGCCCGGGCGCTGGAGGAACGCGCGTTGGGCGGGCGCCGGTTCTGCCTGACGCTGTTCCGCAGCGACGGCGCGCGCCACCGGCTGGAAATCGAAACCGGCCTGCCGACACGCGATCCGGCGGCGGTCCTGCGCCTGTTCGACGAACGGATCGCGGCGCTGGCCGATCCGCTCGATCCCGGGTTCGGCTATGACCGGATAACGCTGTCGCTGGCCGTCACCGAACCGCTCGGCGCCAGCCAGCCGACGCTGGACGGGGCGGAGCAGGACACTACCGCGCTGGCCGGACTGATCGACCGGCTAGGCACGCGGCTGGGGCCGAACGCCCTGCGCCGTCTGGTCCCGCAGGACAGCCACATTCCCGAACAGGCGCAGCTGGCCCTGCCCGTGGGTCAGGCACGCCTGCCGGTCCGCTGGCCTGTGCCGCCGGCGGGCGAGCCGCCGTTGCGCCCGCTGTTCCTGTTCGATCCACCCCGTCCGGTCGAGGTGATCGCCGAAGTGCCCGACGGCCCGCCCCACCGCTTTCGCTGGCGCGGCATGCTGCACGAAGTGCGGCTGTTCGAAGGCCCGGAGCGGATCGCTGCGGAATGGTGGCGCCGCAAGGGCGGCGCGCACCCCGGCAAGGGCGGGCTGACCCGTGATTATTACCGGATCGAGGATGTCCGCGGGCGGCGTTACTGGATCTTCCGCCATGGCCTCTATGCCGAAAAACCCGATCCGCGCTGGTATCTTCACGGACTGTTCACGTGACCGCCGCCCCGCCCTTTGCCGAACCGGTTGCGGCGACCAACTACAGCTTCCTGCGCGGGGCATCGCATCCGGCGGACATGGTCCGGCGCGCGCGCGCACTGGGCCTGGCCGGGATCGGCATTGCCGACCGCAACACCGTGGCGGGGGTGGTCCGGGCCCATGCCGCCTGGCGCGAACAGGGCGGGGCGGACAGCGGGTTCCGGCTGATCGTGGGCGCGCGGCTGGTCTTTGCCGATGGCACGCCCGACATCGCCGCCTATCCCGCCACGCGCCACGGCTGGGGACGGCTTACCCGGCTGCTGACCCTGGGCAATCGCCGCGCGGCCAAGGGAGAGTGCACGTTGCACCTGCCCGATCTGCTCGACCATGCCGAGGATCTGCTGCTGATCCTGACCGGGGGCGAACGGGCTCCGCTGGGTCCGCTCGCAGCGCTGCGGCCCGGCGCGGTCTGGCTGGCGGCGGCCATGCCCCGCAGCGGGCCGGACCTACGCATACTGGCCGGGCTGGAGGCGCTGAGCGCGGACAGCGGGGTGCCGCTGATCGCCACCAACGACGCGCTCTATGCCCGGCCCCAGGATCGCCCGCTGCACGATATCGTCACCTGCATCCGCGAAGGCACCGCGATCCACGCGGCCGGCCGGCGGCTGCTCGCCAATGCCGAGCGGCATCTCAAGGATCCGGCCGAGATGGCCCGCCTGTTCCGCGCCTGCCCGCAGGCGCTGGGCGCCACCGCCGATCTGTTCTCGCGCGTCCGCTTCACGCTCGACGAACTGCGCTACGAATACCCGCACGAGCCGGTCCCGGCGGGCTGGACCCCGCAGGGCTGGCTGGAGCACATGGTGATGGCCGAGGCGCAGCGCCGCCATCCCGGCGGCATCCCCACGCGCATGCAGGCGGTGATCGCGGAGGAGTTCCGCCTGATCCGGCTGAAGGGCTATGCCTGCTATTTCCTCACCGTCCACGATCTGGTCCGCCACGCCCGCAGCCTCGATCCCCCGATCCTGTGTCAGGGCCGGGGCAGCGCCGCCAATTCGGTGGTCTGCTATTTGCTGGGCATCACCTCGGTCGATCCGGTGGCCAACACGCTGCTGTTCTCGCGCTTCCTGTCCGAGGAGCGTGACGAGCCGCCCGACATCGACGTCGATTTCGAACACGAACGGCGCGAAGAGGTGATGCAATATGTCTATGCCCGCTATGGCCGCGAGCGGGCCGGGATCGCCGCGACGGTGATTCACTACCGCCCGCGCAGCACGCTGCGCGAGGTGGGCAAGGCGCTGGGCATGAGCGAGGATGTGACCACGCGGCTGGCCTCCACGATCTGGGGCAGCTGGGGCAACGATGTGCCCGAAACCCGCCTGGCCGAGGCCGGGTTCGATACCGCCAGTCCCGACATCGCCCAGCTCAGGGATCTGGTCGACCGGCTGCTGACCTTTCCCCGCCACCTCTCCCAGCATGTCGGCGGCTTCGTGCTGACCGAGGGGCGGCTCGACGAGCTGGTTCCGATCCACAATGCCGCCATGCCCGACCGCACCTTCATCGAATGGGACAAGGACGATATCGACACGCTGGGGCTGATGAAGGTCGATGTGCTGGCGCTGGGAATGCTGACCTGCATCCGCAAGAGCTTCGACCTGCTGCGCCGCCACGGCCTGGGAGACCACAACCTGCAGACCGTGCCTCCCGAAGACCCGGAGGTGTACCGGATGCTCCAGAACGGCGACAGCATCGGCACCTTCCAGGTCGAAAGCCGGGCCCAGATCAACATGCTGCCCCGGATGAAACCGGCCTGTCTTTACGATCTGGTGATCCAGGTGGCGATCGTCCGTCCCGGCCCGATCCAGGGCGGGATGGTCCACCCCTATCTGCGCCGCCGCAATGGCGAGGAGGCGGTGGTGTTCCCCCGGCCCAGCCCGCCGCACGATCCCGATGAACTGCGCGAGGTTCTGGGCAAGACGCTGGGGGTGCCGCTGTTTCAGGAACAGGCGATGAAGCTGGCGATCGTGGCCGCCGCCTTCACCCCGGCCCAGGCCGATGGGCTGCGCCGGGCGATGGCCACCTTTCGCAACCACGGTACCATCCACCACTATCAGGAGCGGCTGGTCGAAGGCATGACCGCGCGCGGCTATCAGCGCGACTTTGCGGAGCGCTGCTTCGAACAGATCAAGGGCTTCGGCGAATACGGCTTTCCCGAAAGCCACGCCCAGGCCTTCGGCTGGCTGGCCTATGTTTCGTCATGGCTCAAATGCCGGCATCCGGCGGTGTTCACCTGCGGCCTGCTCAACAGCCAGCCGATGGGCTTTTACGCCCCCGCCCAGCTGGTTCGTGACGTGCAGGAACATGGCGTAGAAGTACGGGCAGTCGATGTGAATGCCAGCGCGTGGGATTGCACGCTGGAAACCCGGGCAGACGGCACATTCGCGCTGCGCCTGGGGCTGTCGCGGATCGACGGCTTTCGCGAAAGCTGGGCGGAGGGGCTGGTTCAGGCCCGTCTTCCGGGGGACTTCGCCACGGTGGAGGATCTGGCCCGGCGGACCGCGTTACCACCCGCCGCCTTGCGCAAACTGGCCGATGCCGACGCGCTGGGCTCGCTCGGCAAACCGCGCCGCGAGGCGCTGTGGGAAGTGCGGCGCACGCCTGCCGGCGAACTGCCACTGTTCGCCTTTGCCGACGCCGCCGAGCTGGGAACAGAGCCCGACGCCGCCCTCCCCGCGATGCCGCTGTCCGAAGAGGTGGTCGCCGATTACCAGACCCTTCGGCTGTCGCTGAAGGCCCATCCGGTGCAGTTTCTGCGCGCGGTGCTGGCGGGCGAAGGGGTGCTGCCCTGCGCCGCCGCCAACGCGATGCCCGATGGCCGCCGGGTGACGACCGCCGGGGTCGTTCTGATCCGTCAGCGTCCGGGCAAGGGCAATGCCGTATTCATCACGATCGAGGATGAAACCGGCGTGGTCAACGCGCTGCTCTGGGCGCGCGACATGGAGCATCAGCGGCGCGCCGTGATGGCCGCGCGGCTGATGCAGATCGAAGGGGTCATCCAGCGCAGCGAAGAGGGCGTGGTCCACCTGATGGCCGCACGGATTACCGACCGGACCGCCTTGCTGGACCGTCTGGGCGAAGACTCCGACGTCGCCTCCGAGCCGGAGCGCACCGCCCGGCCGCCGCGCCCCGGAGCGCGCGGTCACCCACGCAACACCCGGATCCTGCCGCGCTCGCGCGATTTTCACTAGGGAAGGAGGGGGAATGGTGC
>JABFRE010000198.1 GCA_013141325.1 Novosphingobium sp. | reverse complement strand
TTGCCATGATAGTCCTGCGCCTAGGAAGCAGTGGCGAGTCTGGCAAGCGTGAATGCGCTATTCGGCGCGGGTCCAGATCCACGACCCGGCACCCGCCAGCACCGCCAGCGAGAGATAGATCCACGGCACGCCCAGAGTGAACCAGGTGACTGCGGCACCCACTGCCATGGCGCCCACGGCGGCCAGCTTGGCCGGACGCCCGATTGCCCGGCGCTCGCGCCAGGCGCGCAGGCTGGGGCCATAGTGCGGGTGGTTCAGTAATCGCGCTTCCCATGCCGGATTGGACCGGGCGAAGCAGAACGCCGCCAGCACCAGGAACGGCACGGTCGGCATGATCGGCAAGGCAATTCCGATCACGCCCAGCGCCACGCAGCAAAGCCCTGCACCCAGATAGGCGTGGCGCTTGATCATCTTAACCCGCCGCCAGCCGCGCGGCGGTCTCACGGATCAGGGCGATCATGTTGGGCACGCCCTGGGTGCGATTGGACGAAAGCTGGCTTTTGAGATCGAACGGAGCCAGCAGCGCGGCGATATCGGTGCGGGCGACGTCGGCCGCAGGGCGGTCCTGCACGGCGGCGATGACCAGCGCGACGATCCCCTTGGTGATCGCGGCGTTGCTGTCGGCCAGAAAGTGCAGGCGGCCGCCTGGCTGCTGCATCGGATAGAGCCAGACGCTGGCCGAACAGCCACGTACCAGCGTGGCATCGGTCTTGAGCGCGTCGGGCATCGGCTCCAGCGACCGCCCGAGTTCGATCAGCAGCCGGTACCGCTCGTCGCTGTCGAGAAAGTCGTATTCGTCGTGGATGTCGGACAGGCTGCGCATGGCGGCGGCCTATAGGCACGGTGCCGCGCGGCGGCAATCCTTACCCGGCCAGGCCGCCCGGACGGGTGAAGGCGTAATAGGCAACATAGAACCAGCCGAGCACACCGTGCACCAAGGCCCAGACGATCGACTTGTGCAGGCTCCACGAGATTGCGACCGCGATCGCGCTGCCCAGACCGATCCCGGCCTTTGCGGCATCGTTCCCCCCGCTCACAGGTCCACCCCGGCGGCGATCGCCTCAAGCTTGCGGATGCGTTCCTTGAGGTCGGCAATCTCGATCCGGGCCATGCCGTTGCCGGCGCCGCCTTCGATCTCGGGGCGCTGGTATTGTTCCAGTTCGCGGGTCTTGAGTGTCAGCCAGCCCTGCCAGCCGCGCAGCATGGCCGCCGCGACAATGACCAGGCCCAGCAGGGCGCAGGCGGAAATCAGGAGGTATTCGCTGGACATTGCGTTTTCTCCCCGTTCGGAATGGCGGCCTCAGCGGTCGCGCAGGCTTTCGATCTCGGCGGCCAGCGCCTGCGGCTTGTGTTCATCGGTGGCGATGCGTTCCAGCACCTTGATGCGTTCGCGCAGGGTCTCAACCTCGCGCTGGAGCTCGGTGTCGGTGGGCTGGGCCAGCATCTGGACCCGGCCCTTGCGGTCTTCGACGATCCCGTGCTGGGCTTGGTACTTGGCCCGCAGCACCCGGGCGATCTGGGTGATGGCGACGATGCTGATCACCATGATGGCGGTCCACATGTTCATTTCTCCGCTCCGTAAGGTCAGTTGACCGGTTCGCGCAGGCCTTCGATCTGCGCGGCCAGGGTTGTGGGTTTGTCGGTGGCGATGCGTTCCAGGACGCGCAGACGTTCTTCCAGCGCGCTTTTGCCTGCCGCGTCCTGTCCGGCCTGGGCCTCGGCGATTCGGGCCTTCAGCTCCAACTCGCGCTCGCGGTTGGTCAGGCGGCGCTTGTAGGCGTCCAGCCAGATCCCCGATACGCAGATGAAACCCAGCATCAGCGATGCAAAGGCGATGGCATCCGTAACGCTCATTGTACCTTGTCTCCGGTTGCGCGCAGCGCTTCGATCTGGTGGGTAAGGTGATAGCCGCCATCGGTAACGATCCGCTCGACCGTGGCCAGCCGGTCCTTGACCGAACCGAGTTCGGCCTGCAGCTGGGCGTTTTCCTGGCTGAGCAGCTTGATCCGCTCGATTTCCTGGGTGGTTGCCTTGGGATAGACGCTCTGCCCCCAGGCCCCGCTCAGCGGATAGCCGTTCTTGATCCGCAGGCGGGTGGTATAGATCCACCCGATGATCCCGGCGAAACCGACAATCAGACCGCCACTGATCGCCATGACGGCAAGGTTGAATTGTTCGGCGTCCATTATTTGCGGTCCTCAAGTTGGGGTTGGTCGCGCAGTGCTTCGATCTGCGCGGCGACGGTCTGGCCCTTGTCGGTGACGATCCGTTCCAGCACCTTCACCCGGTCGGTGAAATGGTTGAGCTGCTCGCGCAGCTCGGCGTTTTCGGCCTTGAGCTGCTGCGTGGCCGCATGATCGGCGCGCGCCGTCTTGCCGCCCCACTCGTCTTCCAGGGCATAGCCGTGGCGGGCGCGGATCCAGTTGTTAACCAGCCAGCCGCCTGTGGAAATGGCGATGATCGCCAGGACGAATTCGGGTCCGGCCCAGTTCATGGCTGCACATCCTTCTCGCGACTGTCGAGCAGCGCCTCCACCTTGCGGGCATCGCGCAGCGCCTCGATCTGGCTGGCGACGTCATAGCCCTTGTCGGTGACGATCCGTTCCAGCACCCGGACACGGTCTTCCAGCTGGGTGTTCTGCGTAGCGTATTGTGCGGCCTTTTCGGCGGTCGCCTCGATTTCCATCTGGGCGATCTTCTGTTTGTGCTTGGTCCAGATTGCCACGATCGGAATCGACAGTGCGACGATCGGGATCAGGGCGCCAATTGATCCGGCATCCATGATGATTGCTCCCCTCAGACTTGGTTCAGCGCAGCTGTTCGATTTCGGCGGACAGGCGCGGGTTGTTGCTGACGTAATAGGCCTCAACCTCGGCCAGACGGCGATCGATATCACGCATCTGCGAGCGGACCTGCCGGGCGGTGCGGGTGGGCGATTGGCGCACGCCCTGCCAGAACTGCTGTTCCCTATTGTCGGTATAGTAGAGGTGGGTGGGCTTCTTGGCAGCAAACAATCCGGTCAGGAAATAGGCCGGAACGATGAACGGCGCGCCCAGCATGACCAGCCCGACGATGCCAAGGCGAACCCACAGCACGTCGACCCCGGTGTAGTCGGCAATCCCGGCGCAAACCCCCATCAGCTTGCCGTTGATCTTGTCACGGTAAAATCGGGTGCGGTCGCTGGTCACTTTCCAATCCTCCCCTTGGAACGCTGCAGCAATTGCAGCTGTTCGATTTCGCTGAGCGCCAGACCATCGACCGCGCGCTCGCTGGTGATCCGGGCTGGCTGGAAGTCCGGGTTGTCGGCAGACACCAGCCGCTCGACGGTATCCATCCGGTCGTCGAGCCGTTTGGCCAGCTGATACAGCTCTTCCAGCAACGCTTCGTCGTCGTTGGTGATCGTCGCGGCAGTTTTCCAGCGCGTGATGTAATGCAGCACGATCCAGGGCATCGCCACAAACAGGAAGCCGCAGACGGCAATCGGAACAAGCACGTCTTCCACGGATCAGGCCTCCTTCGTTGCTTCGCCCTTGAGCGCGGCTTTCATCGCCTCAAGTTCCTCGTCGATCTTGTCCTGCCCGGCCAGCGCGTTGATCTCGTCGGCAAGGCTGGGCGGGTTCTTGGTGCCATCCGCCAGGCCCAACGCGTCGGCGCGGCCCTCGGCGTAGTCGACCCGGCGTTCCAGCTGGTCGAACCGGGCCATGGCCTCGTCCACCCGCTCGCTGGCCAGCAGCGTGCGCAGCTTGACGCGGTTCTCCGCGCTTTCCAGACGCGCGGCGATTGCGGTCTGGCGGCTACGGGCCTCGCGCAGGCGGGTCTGGAGCTTTTCGATGTCGATTTCATAGGCGCGCAGCGCATCGTCGAGCACGGTGATTTCGGTCTTGAGCTGGTCGGCCATGTCGGCCGCCTTCTTGCGCTCGACCAGAGCGGCGCGGGCCAGATCCTCGCGGTCCTTGCTCAGCGCCAGCTGCGCCTTGTCCGCCCAATCGGCCTGCAGCTTGTCGAGCTTGACCGTGTGGCGGTGCATTTCCTTCTGGTCGGCAATGGTCCGCGCGGCGCTGGCGCGCACTTCGACCAGGGTTTCCTCCATTTCGAGGATGATCATCCGGATCATCTTCGAAGGATCGTCGGCCTTGTCGAGCAGCTCGTTGAAATTGGCGGCGATAATGTCACGCGTGCGGCTGAAAATGCCCATCAAGGGTGCTCCAAGGGTCGGGGTGGGGGAACGGCGAAGACGCTCGACTTCTGCGTCGAAACGGGAGCCGCTGCGGCT
>JABFRE010000103.1 GCA_013141325.1 Novosphingobium sp. | reverse complement strand
ATTGCCAGATTCCCCATGGCTTTGCGGTTGCGCGCGATCAGCATGGTGACCACCATCAGCGGCGGGGCGAGCAGGCCGTTGACCACGGCGGCCCAGTACAGCGCCTTCATCGGATCGATCCCGATGAAGTTGAGCGCTACCCCGCCCAGTGTCGCCAGCGCAATCACGCCGTAAAAGGCCTTGGCCTCGCGCGGCTTGCGGTCCAGCCCCTCGACCCAGTCAAAGGTCTCGCTCACCGCATAGGCCGCGCTTCCGGCCAGGATTGGCACCGCCAGCAGCCCGGTGCCGATGATCCCGGTGGCGAACAGGGCAAAGGCGAATTCCCCGGCGATCGGGCGCAGCGCCTGGGCGGCCTGGGCCGGGCTGGCGATGTCGGTGATCCCGTGGGCGTGGAGCGTCGCCGCCGTGGCGATGATGATGAACAGCGCCACCAGATGCGAAAAGCCCATGCCCACCAACGTGTCGGTGCGGATCCGTTTCAGTTCCGCCCCGGCGCGGCGCGGGCTGACGTGGAGCGGTTTGATATGGCGGCGGTGCTGCTCTTCCACCTCCTGCCCCGCCTGCCAGAAGAACAGGTAGGGGCTGATCGTGGTCCCGAAAATTGCCACCAACGCCATCGCGTGCGGCTTGTCGAAGGTGAAGCTGGGCACCAGCGTCGCGCGCGCGGCTTCAGCAAAGGGTACGTCGGCGACGAAGACCACCGCGACATAGGCGAACAGCGACAGCGTGGTCCATTTGAGGATCTGCTGATAGCGCGCATAGCTGAGGAACACCTCCAGGGCGACACTGGACACCCCGAACAGCACGGTGAACAGCAGCACCGGCCCCGGCAGCATCAGCGCCAGGACCGCCCCCATCGCCCCCAGATCGGCGCCCAGATTGATGACATTGGCGACCAGCAGCATCAGCACCACCACCCGCAGCACCGCCGGGGGATAGTGCTGGCGCAGGTTTTGGGCGATCCCCTTGCCGGTGGTCGCGCCGATCCGCGCGCAGATCGCCTGGATCGAGGCGAGCAGCGGAAAACCGAAGAACATCGTCCAGGCCAGGCCATAACCGAACTGCGCGCCAACCTGGCTGTAGGTGCCGATGCCGCTGGGATCGTCGTCCGCCGCGCCGGTAACGAGGCCCGGTCCCAACACCTCGAGAGGAGCGCGGCGCGGGGGTTTTGTGCTCATGGCCGGTTCAGCGCGTTGATCGCCGCGTGGGCGCGCGCTTCGGCCTCTTCGCGCGGCAGGCCGGGCGGGATCGGGTCCGACAGTTTGTAGGTGATCACCCCCGGCAGCTTCCACCAGCGGTGGTAAATCCGCCCCGAATCGACCGCCACCGCCACCACCGGCAGACCCAGCAACTTGTAGATCCCCGCAAAACCGGACTTCAGCGGTGGGCAGGTTCCATGCGGCACGCGCGTTCCTTCGGGAAACAGAGCCAGCGGACGCCCCGCTGCGGACAGGGCCCGCGCCTCGGCGATCATGTGCCGCAGCGCCTTGGCCCCCTGATCGCGTTCGACCGAGACCAGGCCATAACGGTTGCCGGCCAGTCCCCACAACGGGATCCGCATCAGCTCGGCCTTGGCAAATACCCCCGGATAGGACAGCACCTGTGGCAGATCGATCGCTTCAAAGAAGCTCTCGTGCTTGAAAACCACCAGCACCGGCCCCGGCGGCAAGGCACCTTCGACGCGCACCGTGATCCCCAGCAGATGGCGCGCGCAAAACCGCTGCCACAGCGACCAGCTGTCCACCGTGGCGCGAAATTGCCCGCGCGAGCCGATGAGCAGCATGGCGATACAGGCCAGCACGACCAGCACGCTTCCGCCGTAAAACGCCAGATAATAGGCCAGGCTTCGCAGCGCCCGCACGCGGTCAGCGATCCCACAGCGGCGCGGCGATCCGTGCCAGCAACTTGTGATATTCGAGGAACAGGGTCGAAAGACTAGGGTGGGTCGGCACCGCGTCTTCGACCACGGCAACCCCGGCGGGCAAGGCGCGGCGCAGCTCCATCGCGGAGCGGCGCATGTGCCAGTCGCTGGTCACCAGCCGCAGCGACCAGATCTTTTCGCGACGGACCCACTCGGCGGTTTCGCGCGCGTTCGAATGGGTGTCGATCGCTTCGTAGCCGAGGGTGATACAGCAAGCCATCAGCGGGGTGCCGACCTTGTATTCCACCGCGAATTCGTGCGGCTTAACCTCGCGCCCGACGCCGGAAACCAGCAGCCGCCGTGCCCAGCCCCGGTGCAACACCTCAAGCCCGCGGTCGACCCGGCCCTTGCCTCCGGTCAGCACTACCACGCCGTCGGCGCTGCCCTTTCCGGCCGGTTGGGGGAGGGCGACCGCGAACACGACGAAGCCAAGCGCCCAGGCGATCAGCAGGATAGAGGCAATGCGGCGAATCATGCAGTGGCCCTTATCAGAGCATCCGCCGCAGCGCGCGCACGACAGTGACCCGTGCCGTAACCATCGCCAGTGCGACTCCGGCCAGCGGGACCAGCGCCAGCACCGCCCAGTCATACCAGCGCAGCGATCCGCCGCCGACCAGTCCCGCCCCCAGTTCGGCAAAACGGCGGCCGAAGAACAGCACCACCACCAGGCCCAGCGCCAGCCCGACGGCGCCGCCGCCGATCGCATCGACGCCGACCGAGCGCTGGAAAATCCGTGCCACCTGGCTGTCGGTACCGCCCAGCAGGTGGACGATCTCGATCGTGTCGCGGTTCGCACCCAGCGTGTTGCGCACCGCCAGCAGCACCGCCGCAGCCAGCGCAAAGCCCAGCAACACAACCAACGTCAGCGCCAGCAACCGCAACGAATCGATCGCCCCGAACACCGGCCGCAGCCAGGTGGACTGGGCATCGACCCGGGCCGAGGGCGCCACTTCGCGGACCAGCCGCCGCAGCGATCCCAGCGTCTCGCCGTCAAGCGGCTTGCGCAGCCGGGCGTCGACCAGGGCCGGAATCGGGATTTCCTCATCGTCGCCGACCCGCGCGCCCAGCCATGGCTCGATCAGCCGCTCGACCTCGTCCTGCGACACGACGTGCGCCTCGGCGACGCCGGGGGTCGCCTGCAGGCGCTCGGCGGCGACGCGGGCCTGGCGGGTGCGCTCGGCCGGATTGGCCTCGACCACCTGGACAGTGATCCCGCCCGACAGCTCGTCCGATGCACTGCGCGCAGTGTTGCTGAGCGCGAGCCCGGCAGCGGCGGCGATCACCGTCAACGCGACCATGATTGCGATTACCCACGGCATCGGCCCGGCCAGCCGTGATTGCGGAATCAGCTCGGCCTCGCCTCCGCCCGACAGCGTGGCAAGCCCGCGCGAAACCTTGGCCGAAAAGGCGAGAGGCAGCCGCAGTGCCACCGTCAGTGCCCTCCGGCCCGCGGGAAGGCGCGCGGCCGCGGGGGATAGCGCAGCACCCCGGTAGGATCGGACAGCCGCCCCCGATCGAGCCGCATGATCAGCGAATCCGGCACCTTTTTGAGCAGGTGGACGTCGTGGGTGGCCACCACCACCGTGGTGCCCAGCCGGTTGAGCGCCTCGAACAGCCGCAGCAGCTTGACCGCCATGTCCGGATCGACGTTGCCGGTCGGCTCATCGGCGACCAGCAGTTCGGGGCGGCCGATCACCGCCCGGGCGATCGCCACGCGCTGCTGCTCGCCGCCCGAAAGCTGGGCCGGCTGGGCGTGCATTCGGTCGGCCAGACCGACCCAGTCGAGCATGTCGGCCACCGGTTTGGCCAGATCGCGTTCCGCGACCCCGGCCACCCGCAACGGCAAGGCGACATTGTCATAGGCCGACAGGTGCTGAACCAGCCGGAAATCCTGGAACACCACCCCCAGGCGGCGGCGAAACCCGGGCAGCCGGTCGCGCGGCAAGGTGATCGCGTCGGTCCCGAACATCCGGATCATGCCGCGCGAAGGGCGCTGGGCAAGGTAGAGCAGCTTGAGCAGCGAGGTCTTGCCCGCACCGCTGGCCCCGGTCAGGAAGTAGAAACTGCCCGGAAACAGGGTAAACGAGACATCGCTCAGCACCTCGCGATCGGTGCCATAGCGCAGCCCCACGTTGTCGAACTGGACAATTTCCCCGTCGGTGGCGGTGGTCATGGTGTGCGCGGCGGTCCAGCGGGTGAAAGGGCCTGCGCGCTATAGCCGCCAATCCATGTGGAAAAAAGGGCAATGCGCCCCACCTTTCACAAGCAAGGCATTGCCGTGACGGCACGCGGCGTGTTTAACCATGTTGTCATGATCATCGCCTGCCCCGCGTGCGCCACACGCTATGCCGTGCCGGACAGCGCCATTGGCGTCGAAGGCCGCACTGTCCGCTGCGCCAAGTGCCGGCACAGCTGGTTCCAGGACGGTCCGGCGCTCGCCGCTGCGCCGCCGCCCGCCCCGCCGCCGGTGAGCGACCCCGAAC
>JABFRE010000206.1 GCA_013141325.1 Novosphingobium sp. | reverse complement strand
GCTCTCGCCGCGTAACCTGACGGCCTCACGGCCTGATCTTACAAAGCGAAAGCACGGTTCGGACCGAACCGGGTAACAGAATCGGAAACCGGGCGTCCGGGGGTACGTAGCAACAGAAACCCCCACTTTCCTGTCCCGGGTAACCTCTCCATTCTGCAAAACGTCGGCTGCATCCGTTAAACGGCATGGCGCTGGCTTGCCGGCGTTGTATTGAAAAACGATAAGAGGCGGCGCGCAACCACATGGGAGAGCCGCGATGCCTGCCTTGCTTGCCGCAGCCTTGGCCGCTGCGACGCCGTCCGTCCCGCAAGCGCCTGTCGCGCCCACGTGCGCGGCGCAAACGGTGGCCGTCGATGGCCTGCCTTTGTGGGTCGACCTGCAGGGGCAGGGCGAAACCACGGTGGTGTTCGAATCCGGCAACGGTAACGATTCCACCGTATGGGACGCGCTGGAGCCCAAAGTCCGCGCGCTGGGGGTGCGCACGTTCCGCTATGACCGGCGCGGCTACGGGCGCAGCGCCCATTTCGCCAGCGAGACCTATCGGGTTGAAATGGACCTGAGCACTTTGCAGGGTGCGCTGACCGCCTGCGGCATTGCCGGACCCATCGTGGCGGTCGCGCACAGCTATGGCGGCGGCCTGGCGTTGATAACGGCGCGGCGCGATCGGCGGATCAAGGGGCTGGTGCTGGTCGATGCCGTGGTTCCGGGTGTCTCCACGCCGAAAATCGTCCGCTAGACCCTGGCCGAGGTTCGCCCGCAATATGCCGAAGTGCGCAAGGAGGCACCCGATCTTGCCCGCACGGTGATTCCGATCATGGAAGCCTGGGGGCAGACGATGGACAGGGTCAATGCCACTCCGGTGTCCCGCACGCTGCCGATCATCGACATCGTTGCCGATGGCGGAGGAGGCGGCAAAAAGCCGGCGATGACCGCGCATTGGCGCAAGGCTCACCGCCGCTTCGTGGCCGCGGCACCGGCGTCACGGACCTTCGTCGATGCCGTCGGCAGCGGCCACAAGGTTATGAAGGATAAGCCGGACCTGATCGTCGAAGCGATCCGGCAGATGCTCGGCCGGGTGCGTCGCGCGCGTTAGAATACCGTTTCCGGCCGTTCCTTGATCCGCTTGTCGTGGGCGATGCAGTCAAAGATCTTGGCGCCGGCCAGGAACACCGATCCGGTGCAGGCCGCCATCAGCAGCCAGCCGCCGATGCCAGGGAATACCTCCAGATAGATCTTGCCGCGCTCCACCGCGCCCAGACCCAGCGCATAGATGATCAGGCTGGCCTCGAAACGGGTCTTGATGACAAACAGCCGGCCGATCTTGCGGAGCATGGGTAACCTTTCCTTAGGCACGATTCGTAGCAACGACCATGCCAGTCCCGGAACCGCGCGCAAGGCGCTGGTTAAGACTGTGCCAAGTGTAAACGTTTACGACGTTGTCAGGCGAGTTGGGACAAGTCCAATGCGTCCAGCAGGGCCCTGCGCGCGGCCACGACCCGGTCGGCCAGGCTGTCCGTGCCCAATTCCCCTGCGGCGATGGTTTCGGGCCAGTGTCCACTGATCACCGCTTCGATTCGGTCGGCCTTGTCTGCGCTCAGCAGAAAGCGCGGATCGACCGTTTCGGGATCGGCCACCACCCGCAGCCGCAGGCAGGCCGGGCCCCCGCCGTTGGCCATTGATTGGCGCACATCGACCGGCAGAACCCGCCGGATCGGGCCGTTGGAGGCGAGCATACCGTCGAGCCACGTGCGCACCGCCGGATGCTCCCAGGCTTCCAGCGGGATGACCAGTCCCATCGCGCCGTCGGGCAAGGTCAGAAGCTGAGCGTTGAACAGGTACGAGGCGATCGCATCGGCCAGGCTGACCGCTGCGGCGGGGACCACCACGATCTCCGCCTCGGGCAGCACCGCGCGGATCGCGGCGTAGGTGCCTTCGGGATCGGCGAAGGCCAGCTCGTGGGTGAACAGCACCCGCTCGTTGGCTACGGCCACCACGTCGTTGTGAAAGGCCCCGGCGGCAATCGCCGCGGGGTTCTGCTCGACGAACAGCGTGCGGGCAGGGTCGAGCCCATGAAGGCGGGCGACCACGCGGCTGGCCTGTTCGTGCTGGCGGGCGGGGAATGCCCCGCCGCTGGTCCCGTAGACGAAGATTTCCAGCCCCGGCGCGGCGTGGGCAGTGCCCATCCGCATATGGTTGGCCGCGCCTTCGTCGCCGAAGCACGGGGGGACGGCATCGTGAACGGCAAAGTGCGCGCTGTCGGCAAAGGCCAGGCGCAGCTGGCGCACGGTATCGGGCCATTCCTGCGAGCGGTGCGGCATGGTGACCAGGTTGGCTGCGGTCAGGTGACAGCGCCCGTCAGTCGTATCGGGCGAGGGGGAGACGGTGGCGGCGTTGGCGGTCCACATCGAACTGGCCGACCAGGCCGCCGCGCGCAGGCGCGGGTCCTCGCTGCCGTCGGCGCTGATGGCGTCCAGGAAGCGGGCATTGGGGCGCGGCAGCGGCAGCAGGAATCCTTGCACCAGCCCCAGCGCCAGGTTGTGCCGCATCTTCGCCAGCCCCTGCAGCGCCGCCGCCCGGGGGCGTGAGACATCGCCGGCATGGCTGGCCGAAGCCAGATTGCCCAGGCTCAGCCCGGCGTAGTTGTGGCTGGGCCCAATGATCCCGTCGAAATTGATTTCAACCTGCGCCATCGCTCACCACCGGGCCACGTGGGTGACGGCATCGCCCTCGGCCACGCCCAAGACCCTGGCGCAGCCGGGGTCCACGGCGATGCCGCCGTCGCGCGGTTCCATCCAGCCGTAGGCGGCGCGGAAATCGCCCAGCTGGCCCTGCGCGAACAACCGCTTGTCGCCCTTCAGGTGATCGCCCAGCCGATCATCGATCGCCACAATCGTATCGTCCGCTGCCTCACGGACCGAGCGGATCTGGTCGGTCCGTGCGGTCATGGTCGGGCCGCCGTCGAAGATGTCGATGTAGTTTTCCCAGGCAAAGCCTTCGACTTCCAGCATCCGCATCGCCGCGCGGCCGCTGGGGTGGGGCAGGCCGATGACGTGACGCGCGGCGTCGCTCAGCATCGCGATATAGACCGGATGCTTGGGCATCAGATCGGCGATGAACTGATTGCCGTACTTGGCGTTAAACTCGTCGGCTTCCTGGAAATTCATCCCGAAGAAACGCCCGGCAACTCCGTCCCAGAACGGCGAACCGCCGCTCTCGTCGATCACTCCGCGCAGTTCGGCAAAGGTCTTGTCGGCAAAGCGTGTCCGATGTTTGCGGATGAACAGGTAGCGGCTGCGGGCCAGCAGCATGCCCTGACCGCCCGAGCGTTCGCCGGGGTGGAGGAACAGCCCGCCCACTTCGGACAAGCCTTCCATATCGGTCGACAGGTTCAGGATATCGGCCCGGAAGGTGCGGCCCAGCTCTTCGCTGTGCTGGGTCAGCGCGCCGATCCGGTACGAATAGAACGGCCACTTGAGGCCGACCGCCGAAAAGATCTGGCAGGTGCCGCGTACCTCGCCGGTTGCGGTGTTTTCCAGCATGAAGAGGAACAGGTCATCGCCGACCGTTTCCTCGGTGCGGGCAAAACCCTCGGCTGCGCGTTCCAGCTTGGCGGTCAGCGCCTTGCGATCGGGCGGCAGGTTGGTGAAGCCGCCGCCGGTGCTTTTGGCCATCTCGTACAGATGCTGAAGATCGTCAGCGCGTGCGGCGCGGATTACGAAAGTCAAAGCGGTGCTCCGGTGGCTAAGCGGTGGAGGACCAGCGCGGACAGTTTCGCGCGTTCTTCCAGGCTGGAAACAATCAGGAATTCGTCTGACGAATGGATCGCCCCGCCACGCACCCCCATGGTGTCGACCACCGGCACGCCGCAGGCGGCGATATTGTTGCCATCACAGACGCCGCCCGAGGCGATCCGGCTCAGCGGTTGGCCGAGCAGCGCGCTGCATTGCGCAACCAGACCGAACAGTTTCTCGGCGCGGGCGTCAATCGGCTTGGGCGGGCGGCTGATCCCGCCGTGCATGTGGATCGTAACGTCGTGATCGGTTGTGGTTTTCGCGATCAGTACTTCAATCGCCCTGGCGAACTTGGATTCCGCATCGGCATCGCGCGGCCGGATATTGAATCGCAACACGGCAAGATCGGGCACTACGTTGTTGGCACTGCCGCCATCAATCCGCGCCGGATTGACCGACAGGCCATCGCAATGGATCGCCTTGAGGCCCACCGCCAGTGCTGCTGCGGCGACCAGAGCATTGCGGCCATCGTCAGGATTGCGGCCGGCGTGGGCCGATTTGCCGCGTACCACCAGGCTGTAGTTGCCGCTGCCGGCGCGCGCTCCGGCCAGGGTCCCATCGGGTAGCGCCGAAGGTTCATAGGTGAGGGCGGCAACCTTGCCGTGAGCCAGATCGGCGATCAGC
>JABFRE010000191.1 GCA_013141325.1 Novosphingobium sp. | reverse complement strand
ACGGCGGCGGTGCCCTTGGACTGGATCGCGAACAGGCCGACAAGAATGCCAAGGCCGATCAGCAGGATCCGGTTCTCGGTGAAAGCCTGGCCAATCCCCGGCAAGGTCTTGAGCCCTTCCACCGCCGACAGCACCGACAGCGCAGGGGTGATCACGGCATCGCCATAAAACAGTGCGGCACCAATGGCCCCCAGGGCCAGCACCAGTCCGCCACGCTTTTTCGTGCCGCGCTGGGCCAAGGCCAGCAATGCCAGCACGCCGCCTTCGCCGTCGTTGTCGGCGCGCATCAGGAAGGTGACGTATTTCAGCGTGACGATCACGATCAGCGCCCACAGCGCCAGGCTCATCACGCCGATGATTTCGTCGAGCGTCAGCCCGTCCGACGCCGCCTGGCCCAGTGCCTCGCGAAAGGCGTAAAGCGGGCTGGTGCCGATATCGCCGAACACGACGCCGATCGCGCCGATGGTCAGCGCCGCCAGGCCATGATTGTGTGGGGAAGGGCCCGCCTGGGCCGGTTGACTTGGTTCGGCCTCGTTGGCCGATGAACCCGCATCTGTCATGGTACGCGCCTTTCCGTTGGCACGAAGGAAGACGGCGCCAATAGGCCTGTGCGCCAGGGTTTCAATTGCGTTTGGCACAACAGAAGTTGCGGATTTTGCACTAGGCGGATGACGGCGATTTGGCCCCGTTCGCTGTCAAGCTCGCGGCGCGATCAATCGACAAAAAGGCCGGGGACATCGCTGTCCCCGGCCCCCTTTGAAGTAAATTTGGAAGACGCGGACTTAGAAGCCCATGTCGCCCATGCCGCCCATGCCGCCACCCATCGGGGGCATCGCGGGCTTGTCTTCCGGCTTTTCGCTGATCGCCGCTTCGGTGGTGATCAGCAGTCCGGCGACCGAGGCCGCATCCTGCAGCGCGGTGCGCACCACCTTGGTCGGATCGATCACGCCGGCCTTGACCAGGTTCTCGTAAACGTCGGTCGCGGCGTTGAAGCCCTGGGTTTCGTCGTCCTCGCGCAGGAGGTTGCCCGAAACCACGGCGCCGTCATGGCCCGCGTTGGCGGCGATCTGCTTGACCGGAGCGGTGATCGCCTTGCGGACGATGTCGATGCCCTTGGTCTGATCGTCGTTGGCGCCCTTCATGCCGGCAAGTGCCTTGGTGGCATAGAGCAGCGCGGTGCCGCCTCCGGGGACAATGCCTTCTTCCACCGCAGCGCGGGTGGCGTGGAGCGCGTCGTCGACGCGGTCCTTGCGCTCCTTCACTTCGACTTCCGAAGCGCCGCCGACCTTGATCACCGCAACCCCGCCTGCCAGCTTGGCCAGACGCTCCTGCAGCTTTTCCTTGTCGTAGTCGCTGGTGGTGGTTTCGATCTGAGCGCGGATCTGTTCGACCCGGGCCTTGATGTCGCCGCCCTCACCGGCGCCGTCGACGATGGTGGTGTTGTCCTTGTCGATCGAGACGCGCTTGGCCTGGCCCAGCATGTTCAGCGTGACCGATTCAAGCTTGATGCCCAGGTCTTCGCTGATCATCTCGCCCTTGGTCAGGATCGCGATGTCCTGCAGCATCGCCTTGCGGCGATCGCCAAAGCCAGGGGCCTTGACCGCCGCAACCTTGAGCCCGCCGCGCAGCTTGTTGACCACCAGAGTGGCCAGAGCTTCGCCTTCGATGTCTTCGGCGATGATCAGCAGCGGACGGCCCGACTGGACCACGGCTTCGAGCACCGGCAGCATCGCCTGCAGCGACGAAAGCTTCTTCTCGTGGATCAGGATGTAGGGATTATCCAGCTCGACGGTCATCTTGTCGGGGTTGGTGATGAAGTAGGGGCTGAGATAGCCGCGGTCGAACTGCATGCCTTCAACGACATCGAGTTCGAATTCGAGGCCCTTGGCCTCTTCCACGGTGATCACGCCTTCCTTGCCGACCTTTTCCATCGCTTCGGCGATCTTGTTGCCGACCTCGGCGTCGCCATTGGCCGAGATGATCCCGACCTGGGCGATTTCCGACGAGCCGGAAACCGGCTTCGACCGCTTGACCAGATCTTCAACCACCTTGGTCACAGCCAGATCGATGCCGCGCTTGAGGTCCATCGGGTTCATGCCGGCGGCCACGCAGGTCATGCCTTCGCGGACAATCGCCTGGGCCAGCACGGTGGCGGTGGTGGTTCCGTCACCGGCCTGGTCGTTGGTCTTGCTGGCGACTTCGCGCAGCATCTGCGCGCCCATGTTCTCGAACTTGTCCTTCAGTTCGATTTCCTTGGCGACGGTAACGCCGTCCTTGGTGATGCGCGGCGCGCCGAAGCTCTTGTCGATCACCACGTTGCGGCCCTTGGGACCCAGGGTGACCTTGACGGCATTGGCGAGGATGTCGACGCCGGCGAGAATGCGCTCACGCGCGTCGCGGCCGAACTTTACGTCTTTGGCAGCCATGTTGCTGTTCCTTCAATTAAATCGTCGGGGGAAGAAGCGGTTGCTCAGCCGATGATGCCGAGGATGTCCGATTCCTTCATGATGATCAGGTCTTCGCCGTCGAGCTTGACTTCGGTGCCCGACCACTTGCCGAACAGCACCTTGTCACCCGGCTTGACGTCGAGCGCGACGAAGGCGCCGTCTTCACGGGTTCCGGGACCAGCAGCAACAACGATGCCCTCGGCGGGCTTTTCCTTGGCGCTGTCGGGGATGATGATCCCGCCAGCGGTCTTTTCCTCGGCCTCGACGCGGCGAACCAGCACGCGATCGTGCAACGGACGGAAGCTCATGTGGATGTCCTCTCTACATGACGGTTGAGTGATCTTGGCACTCTCCCGCAGAGAGTGCCAGCGAGGCGCATATGGGTGCGCGTTCACCCGCCGTCAAGGCGCGGAAACGACTCTTTTCGATCAGACCGGAATCAGCCCCAGCGCCTCGCGCCGGTGCCAGCGCCAGATCAGCAGGATCGCAACCACAATCAGCCCGGCGGCCAGCCCGATCCACACACCCAATCCGCCCATCGGGGTGAACAGGCCCAGTCCCAGCGAGAGCCCGAACCCCGGCAGCCAATACCCGAACAGCGCGATTGCCAAAGGCATCCGCGTATCCTGAAGCCCGCGCAGCGCACCGGCCACAACGGCCTGGATACCGTCGAACATCTGGAACAGCGCAGCCACGGCCAGATACTGTATCGCCAGTGCGATCATGCGGGCATTCGCCGGATCGGCCAGATCGACGTAGAGCGAAAGCACCTGCCGCGGGAACACCCACATGATCCCGGCGCCAACAAACGAAAACGCGAATACGGTCCACAGCGCGGCCTTGCCCGCCATCCGGATCCGGTTCCGGTCGGCCGCCCCGAAATGATAGCCGACCCGGATCGTCGCAGCCTGCCCGACGCCGAACGGCACTTGAAAGGCCAGTGCGGCAATCTGCAGTGCAACCGTGTGGGCGGCCAGTTCCGCCGCGCCGATCCGCCCCATCAGATAGGCCGCGCTGCTGAAGAACCCGCCTTCGGCAACGATGATGCACGCGATCGGCAGGCCGATCCGCAGCAATTCGCGCAGACGCTGCCATTCGGGCCGCCACCAGTTGCCCAGCAGGCGATAACGGCTCAGGCGCCGGTCGCGGGCAATGACCAGGGCATAGGCGGCAACAGTGGCATAGGATGTGACAACGCTGGCAACGGCCGATCCTTCCAGCCCCAGCGCCGGAAAGCCCCAGTGCCCGAAGATGAAGGCCCAATTGCCAACCGCATTGACCACAACCGCCACGGCGGTGATCAATGTCGCCAGAAAGGGTTTGCCCAGCGCCGCCACGAATGTGCGCTGCACCGTGGCGATTACCATCGCCGGGATCGCCCAGCGGATGATTGAAAGAAAGCTTCCGGCGCGCACTGTGATCTGCGGGTCTTGCCCGGTCAGGCGCATAAAGGCTTCTCCCCAGCCGCACAGCGCCACGCCGGCCAGCCCGGTGCCGATTGCCAGCCAGATCGCCATCCGCACCGAACGGCGCACTTCGCGCACGGCATGCCGGCCGCGTCCCAGCTCGGCTGCAACCAGCGGCGCAACAGCCCCTGTCAGCCCGGTCAGCGCCCAGCTGATCAGCATGTATTGGGTCACCGCCAGACTGGATGCGGCCAGCGGTTCCTGACCCAGCAGGGCAACGAAGATCACGTCGGTCGTGCCAATGGCCATCCACAACAGGTTGGCCAGCACCAGCGGCGCCGCCAGCCGCAGCGTCGCGCCCAGTTCAGCGCGCCAGGATGAAGGGTGCTTGTCCGACATAAAGCCGGCCCGGATAGGCGCCGGCGGCATGGCGGCAAAGGCGATTCGTCGACTTTGCAGCACTTCTCGTCGCCTCCGTGCGATAAATGCAACGGTTGCTGCAAGGAAGGCACTTTCCAGCGTGCATCAGGCAGGTCTAATGAACAGCATTATGTAAGTCGCGCTTCGTGGGGGCGGGGGCGGCAGTGACCAAGGAGACTTACAGACATGCGGACCTACAGGGGACATTGTGCGGCTTTGGCGCTCGTACTGGGTCTGGCGGCGTGCGGATCGCCGCCGGAAGACAAGGGCGGCGATACCGCCACTCCGGTCGCCAACGATACAACTGCGGCGACTCCGGCGGCGACCACCGCTGCTGGCGGCAAGCCGGCCGCTTTTGCGCAGTGCGCGGTGTGCCATTCGGTCGAACCGGGCAAGAACGGCGTCGGTCCCAGTCTGGCCGGTGTGTTCGGCGCCAAGGCCGGGCAGGTGGCTGGCTATGCCTACACCGATGCCAACAAGAATTCGGGCCTGACCTGGGACGAAGCGACGCTGGACGAATATCTGACCGCGCCGGCCAAGAAGGTTCCGGGAACCAAGATGACCTTCGCGGGCTATCCCGATGCGGCCAAGCGCAAGGAAGTGATCGAATACCTGAAGACGCTGAAGTAAAAAGACTTCGGGTCCTTCGGGTCGCACCGGAGAGGGTCGGGGCGCAAGCCTCGGCCCTTTCTTTTTCGTCGGGTTCGCTCATCGCCTCCGCGATGAGCTTGCAACACCGGCCCGCTCCCCCGGCCCGACCACCCATAGGGTACCCTAGTTGTGGGTGGTCGGGCCGGGGGAGCGGGCCGGTGTTGCAAGGTCGGGCCGGATGGCCCGACCGTACCCCAACAAAAAAGGGCGGCCCCGAAGGACCGCCCTTTCTTGTTTCAGGCAAGCGAGGCTTACTTGATCTCGACGGTACCACCGGCGGCGGTGACCTTGGCCTTGATCTCTTCGGCTTCGGCCTTGTTGACGCCTTCCTTGATCGCCTTCGGCGCGGCTTCGACCAGCGCCTTGGCTTCGGTCAGGCCCAGCGCGGTGATCGCGCGGACTTCCTTGATGACGGCGATCTTGTTGCCGCCGTCGCCGGTCAGGATAACGTCGAATTCGGTCTTTTCCTCGACCGCTTCGGCAGCAGCGCCACCGCCCGCAGGGGCAGCAACGGCAACAGCGGCAGCGGCGCTGACGCCCCAGGCTTCTTCCAGCGCCTTGGCGAGGTCGGCGGCTTCGAGGACGGTCAGCTTCGAAAGGTCTTCAACGAGCTTGGCAATATCGGCCATGGTGTTTCACTCCTGATGTGCTTGGACCCGGCAGCAGCAGGCCGCCGGGAAATTCGGAAAAATTCAGTCTTATGCGGCTTCCTTGGCGGCGTATGCGCCAAAGACGCGGGCCAGCTTGGCGGACGGTGCCGTGACAACCTGCGCGATCTTGGTCGCGGGCGCCTGGACAAGGCCGATCAGCTTGGCGCGCAGTTCGTCGAGCGAAGGCATCGAGGCGAGCGCCTTGATCCCATCCGCGTTCAGAATCTGCGTACCCATCGCGCCGCCAACGATTTCCAACTTGTCGTTGGTCTTGGCGAATTCGACAGCGATCTTTGCCGCGGCAACCGGATCGACCGAAGTCGCCAGCGCCACGGGACCGGTGAGCGAGTCAGCGATCCCTGCATAGTCGGTGTCCGCGATGGCCAGCTTGGCAAGACTGTTCTTGGAAACCTTGAACGACGCACCGGCTTCCCGCATCTTCACGCGCAGGGCCGTGGTCTGGGCCACGGTCATGCCGAGGTTACGGGTGATCACCACCACGCCGACCTCGTTGAAGGTTGCGTTCAGAGCTGCGACCGCATCGGTTTTCTGCGAACGATCCATGCTTACTCCTTCACGATTGACCGCGCGGGCGAACCCGGGCGGCCGGCTACGTTGTCCGCCCCGGAAGAACCGGAACGGGCGAGTCCGTTGAAGGGGAAGGAGCGGCGCGAAACACGCCGGACGCGCAGCGGCCACATGGGCCGGTGAGCGAAAAATCTCTGTCCCCGCCTAGGCTGCAAATTAAGGAGGGAGCCTCCAGCAACTGTCTCGGACGGATGAACGATCACGGACGAATCCGTGCTCGGTCGGGGCGGGCCAATAGCAGTGCGGCGGGCAAAGTCAAGAAACGGGCGGCGCCCTGGCAAGAGGACGCCGCCCGAAGGACCGACCCCGGGACTGGGGGAGGGGTCAGTCCGCTTCGAACCCCAGCAGATCGCCCGGCTGGCATTCGAGAACCTGGCAAATCGCCTCCAGCGTCGAAAAGCGCATCGCCTTGGCCTTGCCGGTCTTGAGGATCGAGAGGTTGGCGAGGGTGATGTCGACCCGCTCCGCCAGTTCGGTCAGGGTCATGCGGCGGGCATGGAGCAGTTCGTCGAGCTTGACGGTAATCGGCATCACACGGTTCCTTCCAGCTCGTCGCGCATCGCTGTGCCGCGCTGGAACACGCGGGCGAGGATGAACAGGATCAGGATCAGCAGGATCGTGCCGCCATCAAGGCCGAATGAGGATTTGACGTCGATCTCGTCGCCCAGCTTGTCGGCGAAAGGCTGGAGCCAGGCGGCCAACGCGCCGAGCGGGAGGACCAGAGCCTGCCCGATCAGCGCCAGCCAGCCCATCCGGCTGAGCCGCCGGGCGTTTTCGGGATGGAACGGATCGCCCTCACCCACCGAGGACACGATCCCGCGCAGTTCGAGCAGGAACCGCAGCGCCATGTAGAGCAGCCCCTCGATCACCAGCAGCGCGGCGAACAGCAGCCACGCGACGAAGGCCGGGGCACCGGCCGCAGCCAGCTTTGCCACCAGTTCGGGGCGACCGACAGTGGCGATCGCCCCGGCGCCGATCCCGACCAGGACCATGGCAAAGAGCAGCGCGGTGCAGCACAGGATAATTATGACCTGCGCGGCGCCAAGCAGCAGGTCGCGCTTGGGGGCAGGAGCGGCAGGAGCGGTCAAGGCGGTTCTCCTCAGGCCAGGATGGGGAGGGTGACGGCGCTGGGCGCGAAGGGCGCGGCCTGGGCCGGAACCGAAACGGTCGGGACCAGCAGCAGCAATGTCACGACAAGCGCGGCCGTGGCGGCGGTGAAGCGGGAGGCAGGGGCGGTCATTTGTTGTTCTCCGATATGGTCGATATTGAAATTCAATAATTGAGAGACGCCTTATTGTCAATCGATAATATCGAAGAACGATATATCTCCCGCCGTCCAGCCCGTCGCCAAGCCGGTTTGACAGGGGCGGGGTGCGCTCCTATAGGCACCCCTCGCCCGCCGCTTCGAGCAAGGGTGCCTCATGCGCGGGAGGCACTCCAGGAAGGAAGCGCGGGACATCCATCTGACGCGAAAGGCTGCGGGCCGCGGCTCCCGGAAGGGGGCTGCTTTTGCCATGCGGCCTTTTTGCCGTCCGGTGGCGCCACTCGCCGCGCGTGGCACAGTTTTCCGCCGGATTCCCGGCACATACAAGCGAAGAGGCAAGACCCTCCCATGGCGAAGAAGCCCGTCCCCATCGTTCGCGTTTCGGCCAAGCGCCGGATCCGCAAGATCTTCGGCGACATCCACGAAGTGGTGAAGATGCCGAACCTGATCGAGGTTCAGCGCGAATCGTACGAACAGTTCCTGCGTTCGAATCCGGGAATCGGCTATGTCTCGGGCCTGGAAAAGACCCTGCGTTCGGTCTTCCCGATCCGCGACTTCGCCGGGACCAGCGAACTGGACTTCGTTCATTACGAGCTGGAAGACCCCAAGTACGACACCACCGAGTGCCGCCAGCGCGGGATCACATACGCCGCGCCGATGAAAGTGACGCTGCGGCTGATCGTGTTCGAAGTCGATGCCGAAACCGAAACCCGCTCGGTCCTCGATATCAAGGAGCAGGACGTCTACATGGGCGACATGCCGCTCATGACCGAGAACGGCACCTTCATCATCAACGGCACCGAACGCGTCATCGTTTCGCAGATGCACCGTTCGCCCGGCGTGCTGTTCGACCATGACCGCGGCAAGACCCATTCTTCGGGCAAGTACCTGTTCGCCGCGCGGGTAATCCCCTACCGCGGCTCGTGGCTCGATTTCGAATTCGACGCCAAGGACATCGTCAACGTCCGGATCGACCGCAAGCGCAAGCTGCCGGTCACCGCGCTGCTCCACGCGCTGGGGCTGAACGACGAGGACATCCTCAACTTCTTTTACCAGACCGTTGTCTGGAAGCGCGGCCAGGGCGGCTGGTGCCTGCCCTACACCGCCGAGCAGTGGCGCGGCCAGAAGCCGGCCTTCGACATCGTCGATGCCAAGTCGGGCGAAGTGATCTTTGCCGCCGGAACCAAGATCAGCCCGCGTGCTGCCAACAAGGCCGAAAAGGACGGCCTTGCCGAACTGCTGATCCCGACCGAGGAAATCTTCGGCCGCTATTCCGCGCTCGACCTGATCGACGAAAGCACCGGCCGGATCTACATCGAGGCCGGCGACGAAGTTTCGCCCGAGAATCTCGACGCGCTCGACAAGGCCGGGATCGATCAGCTTGAGCTGCTCGACATCGACCACGTCACCACCGGGCCGTGGATCCGCAACACGCTGAAGGCCGACAAGGCCGAAGACCGCGATCACGCCCTGGCCGATATCTACCGGGTCATGCGCCCGGGCGAACCGCCGACGCGCGAAACCGCCGAAGCGCTGTTCGACGGCCTGTTCTTCGATCCGGACCGCTATGACCTGTCGGCCGTGGGCCGGGTCAAGCTCAACATGCGTCTCGGCCTCGATGCCGAAGACACCATCACCACGCTGCGCACCGAAGATATCCTGGCGGTGGTCAAGGAGCTGGTGAACCTCAAGGACGGCAAGGGCGAGGTCGACGATATCGACAACCTCGGCAACCGCCGCGTCCGCTCGGTCGGCGAACTGCTGGAAAACCAGTACCGCGTCGGCCTGCTGCGGATGGAGCGCGCGGTCAAGGAACGGATGAGCTCGGTCGACGTCTCGACCGTGATGCCCAACGATCTGATCAACGCCAAGCCGGCGGTGGCCGCGGTGCGCGAATTCTTCGGTTCCTCGCAGCTCTCGCAGTTCATGGATCAGACCAACCCGCTGTCGGAAGTCACCCACAAGCGCCGCGTCTCGGCGCTTGGGCCGGGCGGTCTGACTCGCGAACGCGCGGGCTTCGAAGTCCGCGACGTGCACCCGACCCACTATGGCCGGATCTGCCCGATCGAAACGCCCGAAGGCCCGAACATCGGCCTGATCAACTCGCTCTCGACCTTTGCCCGCGTCAACAAGTACGGCTTCATCGAAACACCGTACCGCAAGGTGATCGACGGCAAGGTGACCGGCGATGTGGTCTATCTTTCGGCGATGGAAGAGCAGAAGCACACCGTTGCCCAGGCCTCGGCCGAACTCAACGCCGACGGCTCGTTCCAGGAAGAACTGGTCTCGGCACGTGAAGCCGGCGAATTCGTGATGGCCCCGCGCGATCACGTGACGCTGATGGACGTCAGCCCCAAGCAGCTGGTTTCGGTTGCGGCATCGCTGATCCCGTTCCTGGAAAACGATGACGCCAACCGCGCGCTGATGGGCTCGAACATGCAGCGCCAGGCGGTGCCGCTGGTCCAGGCCGAAGCGCCCTTCGTGGGCACCGGGATGGAAGAAACCGTGGCCCGCGATTCGGGCGCGGCGATCTCGGCTCTGCGCGGCGGCGTGGTCGATCAGGTCGATGCCACCCGGATCGTGATCCGCGCCTCGGGCGATATCGAGCCCGGCCAGTCGGGCGTCGACATCTACCGCCTGCAGAAGTTCGAACGGTCCAACCAGTCGACCTGCATCAACCAGCGTCCGCTGGTGAAGGTGGGCGACGTGGTCGAAGCGCGCGACATCCTGGCCGACGGTCCTTCGACCGAGCTGGGCGAACTGGCGCTGGGCCGCAACAGTCTGGTCGCGTTCATGCCGTGGAACGGATACAACTACGAAGACTCGATCCTGATCAGCGAACGCATCGTCAAGGACGACGTGTTCACCTCGATCCACATCGACGAATTCGAAGTGATGGCCCGCGACACCAAGCTGGGGCCGGAAGACATCACCCGCGACATTCCCAACGTCGGCGAGGAAGCCTTGCGCAACCTCGACGAAGCGGGGATCGTCTACGTCGGTGCCGAAGTGCACCCGGGCGACATTCTGGTTGGCAAGATCACGCCCAAGGGCGAAAGCCCGATGACCCCGGAAGAAAAGCTGCTGCGCGCGATCTTCGGCGAAAAGGCCAGCGACGTGCGCGACACCTCGCTGCGGCTGCCGCCAGGGGTTTCGGGCACGATCGTCGACGTGCGGGTGTTCAACCGTCACGGGATCGAGATCGATGACCGTACCCGCGCGATCCAGAACGAGGAAATCGAACGCCTCGCCAAGGACCGCGAAGACGAACGCGGCATTCTCAACCGCGCCACCTACAACCGCCTGCGCGACATGCTGGTGGGTCAGGTCGCTGCCGCCGCGCCCAAGGGCTTCAAGAAGGGCGACACGATCAGCGAGGCCAATCTGGCCGAGGTCGAGCGTCACGAATGGTGGAAGTTCGCCGTCGCCGACGACAAGGTCCAGGGTCAGCTCGAAGCCGTGAAGGCCCAGTACGACGAGACCGTCAAGGCGATCCAGGAGAAGTTCGAAGACCGCAAGGAAAAGCTCGAACGCGGCGACGAACTCGCTCCGGGCGTGCTCAAGATGGTCAAGGTCTTCGTGGCGGTGAAGCGCAAGCTGCAGCCGGGGGACAAGATGGCCGGCCGTCACGGCAACAAGGGCGTGATCAGCCGGATCCTGCCGTGCGAGGACATGCCGTTCCTCGAAGACGGGACCCACGTCGACATCGTGCTCAACCCGCTGGGCGTGCCCAGCCGGATGAACGTCGGGCAAATCTTCGAAACCCACCTTGGCTGGGCTGCCCGCGGCCTTGGCCAGCAGGTCACCGCGGCGCTCGAACAGTGGCGCCACGAAAACCCCAACCCCGAAGCGGCGGCCCCGCCGACCGCGCTGGTCGATAAGCTCAAGGACATCTACGGCGAGAATTATCACGCCCAGATCGACGCCCGCTCGGTCGACCAGATCGTCGACATGGCTGAACTGCTGAAGAACGGTGTACCGATGGGCACCCCGGTGTTCGATGGCGCCCGCGAAGCCGATGTTTCGGCGATGCTGGAGAAGGCCGGGCTCGATACCTCGGGTCAGGTCGTGCTCTATGACGGGCGCACCGGCGAGGCCTTCGATCGCAAGGTCACCGTGGGCTATATTTACATGCTCAAGCTGCACCACCTGGTCGACGACAAGATCCACGCGCGTTCGATCGGGCCCTACAGCCTCGTTACCCAGCAGCCGCTGGGCGGCAAGGCTCAGTTCGGCGGCCAGCGCTTCGGCGAAATGGAGGTCTGGGCGCTCCAGGCCTACGGCGCCGCCTATACCTTGCAGGAAATGCTGACGGTGAAGTCCGACGACGTGGTCGGCCGCACCAAGGTTTACGAAGCGATCGTCAAGGGCGACGACACCTTCGAGGCCGGCATTCCCGAGAGCTTCAACGTGCTCGTCAAGGAAATGCGCAGCCTTGGCCTCAACGTCGAGCTGTCCTCGTTCGATACCAACGAGGACGACGATATCGCGGAGGCCGCGGAGTAACGGGATCGGGCGGCCCGCGGCGGGCCGCCCTCCCCAGCCCCGCCCATTGAATTCACCCCTAGAGGGATCGAGACATGAACGACCTGACCAAGTTCACCAACCAGATGGCGAAGCCCGAAACCTTCGACCAGATCCAGATCGGCCTTGCCAGCCCCGAGCGCATCCGCTCGTGGTCGTTCGGCGAAATCAAGAAGCCGGAAACGATCAATTACCGGACCTTCAAGCCGGAGCGCGACGGCCTGTTCTGCGCCCGCATCTTCGGTCCGGTGAAGGACTACGAATGCCTGTGCGGCAAGTACAAGCGGATGAAGTACAAGGGCGTCGTCTGCGAAAAGTGCGGCGTCGAAGTGACCGTGACCAAGGTCCGCCGCGAACGGATGGGCCACATCGAACTGGCCGCGCCGGTTGCGCATATCTGGTTCCTGAAGTCGCTCCCCAGCCGCATCGGCCTGCTGCTCGACATGCAGCTCAAGCAGCTTGAGCGGATCCTCTACTTCGAAAGCTATGTGGTGATCGAGCCGGGCCTGACCCCGCTCGACAAGTACCAGCTGCTGACCGAAGACGAGCTGTGCGACTATCAGGACGAGTACGGCGAAGACGCCTTCTCGGCCGGGATCGGTGCCGAGGCGGTCAAGCACATGCTGATGAGCCTCGACCTGGTGCAGGAAAAGGAAGACCTGCTCAAGGAACTGTCCGAGACCAAGTCCGAACTGAAGCCCAAGAAGATCATCAAGCGCCTGAAGGTCGTCGAATCGTTTATCGATTCGGGCAACCGTCCGGAATGGATGATCCTCGACGTCGTGCCGGTGATTCCGCCCGAACTGCGCCCGCTGGTGCCGCTCGACGGCGGCCGTTTCGCCACTTCGGACCTCAACGACCTCTACCGCCGCGTCATCAACCGCAACAACCGGTTGAAGCGCCTGATCGAGCTGCGCGCGCCGGACATCATCGTCCGCAACGAAAAGCGCATGCTGCAGGAAGCGGTTGACGCTCTGTTCGACAACGGTCGCCGCGGCCGGGTGATCACCGGCGCCAACAAGCGCCCGCTGAAGTCGCTGTCCGACATGCTCAAGGGCAAGCAGGGCCGCTTCCGCCAGAACCTGCTGGGCAAGCGCGTCGACTATTCGGGCCGTTCGGTCATCGTGACCGGGCCCGAGCTCAAGCTGCACCAGTGCGGCCTGCCCAAGAAGATGGCGCTCGAGCTGTTCAAGCCGTTCATCTACGCCCGCCTCGATGCCAAGGGTCTGTCGATGACCCTCAAGCAGGCCAAGAAGTGGGTCGAAAAGGAACGCAAGGAAGTCTGGGACATCCTGGACGAAGTGATCCGCGAGCACCCCGTCATGCTCAACCGCGCGCCGACGCTGCACCGTCTGGGGATCCAGGCGTTCGAACCCGTGCTGATCGAAGGCAAGGCGATCCAGCTGCACCCGCTGGTCTGCTCGGCCTTCAACGCCGACTTCGACGGCGACCAGATGGCGGTCCACGTGCCGCTGTCGCTGGAAGCCCAGCTCGAAGCGCGCGTGCTGATGATGTCGACCAACAACATCCTCAGCCCCGCCAACGGCAAGCCGATCATCGTGCCGTCCCAGGACATGGTCCTGGGGCTCTACTACCTCTCGATGGACCGCCAGGGCGAGCCGGGCGAAGGCATGCTGATGTCCGACATGGCCGAAGTGCACCAGGCACTGGAAGCCAAGGCGGTGACGCTCCATACCAAGATCACGGCCCGCGTTCCGCAGACCGATGAGCAGGGCAAGACCTACCAGAAGCGGTTCGATACCACGCCGGGCCGGATGCTGATCGGGGAATGCCTGCCCAAGAGCCACACCGTGCCCTTCGACGTCGTCAACCGCCTGCTGACCAAGAAGGAACTGGGCGACGTGATCGATCAGGTCTATCGTCACACCGGCCAGAAGGACACCGTCCTGTTCGCCGACGCGATCATGAGCCTGGGCTTCCGCAATGCGTTCAAGGCAGGGATCTCGTTCGGCAAGGACGACATGATCATCCCCGACAGCAAGGTGGCGCTGGTTGCCGAAACCAAGGAACTGGTGGCCGACTACGAGCAGCAGTACCAGGACGGCCTGATCACCCAGCAGGAAAAGTACAACAAGGTGATCGACGCCTGGAGCCGCTGCGGCGATCAGGTGGCCAACGCCATGATGGACGAAATCCGCGCGACCCCGCTGGACGAGAACGGCCGCGAAAAGCCGGTCAACTCGATCTACATGATGTCGCACTCGGGTGCCCGCGGCTCGCCGACCCAGATGAAGCAGCTGGCGGGTATGCGCGGGCTGATGGCCAAGCCTTCGGGCGAGATCATCGAAACCCCGATCATCTCGAACTTCAAGGAAGGTCTGACCGTTCTTGAATACTTCAACTCCACCCACGGCGCCCGCAAGGGTCTCGCCGACACCGCGCTCAAGACGGCGAACTCGGGCTACCTGACCCGCCGCCTGGTCGACGTGTCGCAGGACTGCGTGGTGGTGATCGAGGATTGCGGGACCGAACGCGCGCTGGAAATGCGCTCGATCGTTCAGGGCGGCTCGACCATCGCTTCGCTCGCCGAACGCATCCTGGGCCGCACCCTGGCCGAGGACATCGTCAACAAGGACGGCACGGTGGTTGCCACCAAGGGCGAATTGCTGGACGAAGCGGCAGTGGCGCGGATCGAAGCTACCGGCATCCAGGCTGCCCGCATCCGTTCGCCGCTGATCTGCGAAGCCGAACAGGGCGTTTGCGGAACGTGCTACGGGCGTGACCTTGCCCGCGGTACGCCGGTCAACATCGGTGAGGCCGTTGGTGTCATCGCCGCGCAGTCGATCGGTGAACCGGGCACCCAGCTGACGATGCGGACCTTCCACATCGGCGGCGCGGCGCAGGTCAATGAAATCTCGCACCTCGAATCGATCTGCGATGGTTCGGTGACCTACCGTGACATCCCGACCATCACCGACAAGCGCGGCCGGCGTCTGTCGCTCGCCCGCAACGGCGAGATCGTGGTTCTGGACAGCGAGGGCCGCGAACGCGCGATCCACCGCGTGCCCTATGGTACCCACCTGCTCCATCAGGACGGGGCGATCATCAACGAGGGCGATCGCCTGGCCGAGTGGGATCCCTTCACCCTGCCGGTGATCACCGAAAAGCCGGGCGTGGTGAAGTACCAGGACCTGGTTGACGGCAAGACCCTGACCGAGGCGACCGACGAAGCCACCGGCATGACCAGCCGCGTCGTGACCGAAAACCGCGCGGCCAGCCGTTCGAAGAAGGAAGACCTGCGCCCCCGCCTGACCCTGCTCGACGAGCAGTCGGGCGAGGCCGCGCGCTATATGATGGCGCCGGGCACCACCCTGTCGGTCGAAGACGGACAGGAAGTCTCGGCCGGTGACGTGCTGGCCCGCGCCAGCCGCGAAGCCGCCAAGACCCGCGACATCACCGGCGGTCTGCCGCGGGTGGCCGAGCTGTTCGAGGCCCGCAAGCCCAAGGACAACGCGATCATCGCCAAGACCAGCGGCCGGATCGAATTCGTCCGCGATTACAAGGCCAAGCGCAAGATCGCGATCATCCCGGAAGAGGGCGATCCGGTGGAATACCTGATCCCCAAGTCCAAGGTGATCGACGTCCAGGAAGGCGACTGGGTCAAGAAGGGCGACAACCTGATCTCCGGCTCGCCCGATCCGCACGACATCCTGGAAGTGCTTGGGGTTGAGGCGCTGGCCGAATACCTCGTCGCGGAAATCCAGGAAGTTTACCGCTTGCAGGGCGTGAAGATCAACGACAAGCACATCGAGGTGATCGTTCGCCAGATGCTGCAGAAGGTTGAGATCACCGATGGTGGCGATACCGTGCTGCTGGCCGGCGAACAGGTTGACCGCGAGGAAATGGACGAAACCAACGGCAAGCTGGCCCCCGGCCAGGCTCCGGCGGTGGGCAAGCCGGTGCTGCTGGGCATCACCAAGGCCTCGCTGCAGACGCGTTCGTTCATCTCCGCTGCGTCGTTCCAGGAAACCACTCGGGTGCTCACTCAGGCGGCCGTGGAAGGAAAGAAGGACTCGCTGATCGGGCTCAAGGAAAACGTCATCGTCGGCCGTCTCATCCCCGCCGGTACCGGCGCGGGCATGAACCGGCTGCGCGTGGCCGCCTCCAGCCGCGATGCGGCGCTGCGGGCTTCGTACCGCGCGTTGCAGGAAGTCCTGATCGCGCCGGACAGCGCCGCTGAAGAGCACGCTGCCGAACTGGCCCAGGGTCCGGAAGCAGCGATCGGCGACGATCCGCTGGCCGCAGTCGAAGGCGAAACCCACGGCACCGACGCCGATGCCGGTGAATACCTGAACCCGGAAGCGGGCGACGAGTAAGCGCCAGACGCCACCGCGCACAAAATAGGCCCCGCCGGAGCAATCCGGCGGGGCCTTTTGCTGCGCGGGCCGTGCGCCCCTTACAATCGGGCGCCTTCGTCCCCATCTTGTAGCCACGCCCTTGCGCTCTGGCGCGGATCTGTCGGGCGGTGTCTCACATCGATCAAAACTTCGTTTGATTGGCTTTCCTGGGGCAGGAAGCACCGCCGCACGGCTCGGGGCATTGACAGCCCGGCTGCTGCAGCGCCGGAGACACGCGCCATGATCGCCTATTTCATTCTGGTTCACCGCTTTCCCGAGCAGTTCAAGCGGCTGTTCCGCTCGATCTATCTGCCGGGCAACTCCTACGTGGTGCACATCGACAAAAGCTCCGGCACGGCGCTGGCGCACGACCTCGCCGTGTTCCTGGCGCCCTATCAGGGCGTGCGGATCCTGCCCGCGCGCAAGGCGCTGTGGGGCGGCTACAGCCTGGTCGATGCGGAGCTGCGCGGAATGGCGGCCCTGCTGGAAATGGACCCGGCCTGGACCCATTACATCAACCTTTCGGGGCAGGATTTCCCGCTGAAAAGCCAGGGCTATATCCGCGGCTTCCTTTCGGCCCATCCCGGCCGCCAGTTCATCCGCGCGGTCTGCCAGCGCAGCGAGCGCCCTGACACGCTGAACCGGGTTAGCCACTATTTTCTGGAGTTGTTCGGCCGGATTTTCCGCACCGGTGTCGCTCGCAAATTCCTGCCTGATGCATCACCCTTCATCGGCACCCAGTGGAAGGCGGTGACCCGCAGCTTCTGCGAATTCGTCTGCAACGATGCCCGGGTCCTGCCGTTCAAGCAGTTCTATCGCCGCAGCTTCATCGCCGATGAGGCATTTTTCCAGACGGTGCTGATGAACCATGCCGGGCACGGCGAGGTGATGAACGACGATCTGCGGATGATCGACTGGGTTCCCGATGGCGACATCAAGCTGCGGCCCCGCAATTTCGGCAGCGCCGATATGCCCGCGCTGACCCGCAGCCTCGACCTGTTTGCGCGCAAGTTCGATGGCACCGAAGACCGTGATGTGCTTGGCCTGCTTGAGGCCCATCTGCTGACCCGTGCCGCTACCCACTACCGGGCAGTGCCAATCGCCAGCCCGATCGCCGCCTGACACCCCCATTGCTCCCGAAAGGAACCCATCATGGCCAAATCCCAAGCCCGTTCGAGCCGCGAGGCCCGCAAGCCCAAGGCGCCCAAGGTCAAGACCAACGTCTCCAAGCCGAGCGAAAAGCCCGGCGTGGTGCGCGGGCTGGACAACATGAAGAACCGGTAATCTGCGATCAGGCGTAGGCCATCCGTTCCAGCGCCCCGAAACAGGCCAGAGCGCCGGGATCGCCGAACGGGCTGAGCTGGCTCATGAACACGCCGCCCAGGCCCTTCGCCGGATCGATCCAGTAATAGGAATTGAAGATCCCGGCCCAGGCCAGGCTGCCGGGGCTGCGGCCATTGGGGCCCTGATCGGGATTGATCAGAAAACCCAGGCCCCAGCCGGTGTGCTGATCGGGGAAACTGTCATAGGGCGGGGCCAGATGCGGCATGGCGCTGCCCATATAGCCCGCGCGCAGCTGGCCGACCTGGTTGCGGCCCATTTCGGCAGCCGTTTCGCCTTTCAGGATGCGGTTCCCGTCGAGCTCGCCGCCGCGCAGCATCGCGCGCACGAAGCGGGCATAGTCCGGCGCGGTGCCGATCAGGCCGCCGCCGCCGTTGTGATACTCCCCCCCGCCGATAAACATCGCCTGGACCGCCAGCCTTCCGTCCTCGCCTCGGGCATGGACCTGCGCCGCGCCGGCCGGCAGGGCGTCGGCGAAATGGGTGCCGGTCATGCCCAGCGGAGCAAAGACGTGACTGCTCAGATAGTCGCCCAGCCGCACACCGGTCACCGCTTCCACCACCAGACCAACCCAGTCGGTCGCGACCGAATATTCCCAGCTGTCACCCGGATCGAACATCAATGGCATGCGGATCGCATCGCGCGAACCGGGCACCGGCATCCCGACCGCGCCGAAATATTGCAGGATCTGCGGGTGGACAAAGAAATAGCCCAACCCCGCCGTATGGGTCAGCAGGTGGCGCAACGTGATCGGCCGCACCGCCGGGCGCAGTACCGGCTGTCCGGCCGGATCGAACCCGACCAGCACCTGGGCCTGATCCAGATCGGGCAGAACCGTACCGATCGGCGCATCCAGACCGAGCCGCCCTTGCTCGACCAGCTGCATCGCCGCCACCGAAACCAGCGCCTTGGTCATCGAAGCGATCTGGAACGCAGTATCCTCTGCCACCGGGGCACCGCTGCCGACATCGGTCACGCCCAGTGCCTGCGCAAAGCGCACGCCCTCGCGGTCCACGATCATCCCCACCGCGCAGGGCAGATTGGCCGCCGCAAAAGCCTGTTCGAACATCATCGTCTCTCCCGTGTTGTGCATTGGCTAACCGCAGATCCCGGCCTAGGGAAGGGGAATGACCGATCGCCTTGTCATCACGCTCGCCCAGTTGAACCAGTCGGTCGGCGATATCGCCGGCAACTCCGCAGCGATGATCGCCGCGCGCGAGCGGGCGCGGGCGGCGGGCGCCGATCTGATCGTGTTCCCGGAAATGCAGCTGATCGGCTATCCACCCGAAGACCTGGTGCTCAAACCCGCGCTGATCGAGCGGGCGGCGGCCGAGCTGGAAGGGCTGGCCACGGTGACCGCCGACGGCGGCCCGGCGATGCTGGTCGGATCGGTCTTCGTGCGCGACGGCAACCTGCACAACGGGATTGCCCTGCTCGACCAGGGCAAGGTGGCCGCGGTGCGCTTCAAGCACGAGCTGCCCAATTACGGCACTTTTGACGAGATGCGGCTGTTCCAGCCCGGCCCGCTGCCCGAACCGATCGTGTTCAAGGGCACGATGATCGGCCTGCCGATCTGCGAGGATATCTGGCACCCGGACGTGTGCCGCCATCTGGCCGATTTCGGAGCCGAGCTGCTGATCTGCATCAACGGCAGCCCTTACGAGATCGACAAGGACACGCTGCGGATCGACGGAGTGGCCAAACGCCGCGCGGTCGATACCGCCCTGCCGTTGGCCTACCTCAACCGGGTGGGCGGACAGGACGAGCTGGTGTTCGATGGGGCCAGCTTCGTGGTCAACGGTGACGGCAGCCTGGCGGTGCAGATGACCGATTGGGAGGAACAGGAGGTTACCACCACCTGGACCAAGACCGCCAAGGGCTGGCGCTGCGACAAGGGCAAGATCGAGCCGCTGGCCGATCATCCGGAGGACATCTACTGCGCGATGGTGCTGGCTCTGCGCGACTATGTGAACCGCAACCGCTTTCCCGGGGTGGTTCTGGGCCTGTCGGGCGGGATCGACAGCGCGATCTGCGCCGCGATCGCCGCCGATGCCCTCGGGCCGGAACGGGTGTGGTGCGTGATGCTGCCCAGTCGCTACACCGGGCAGCTCAGCCTCGATCTTGCCACCGAATGCGCGCGGATGATCGGCTGCCGCTACGAAACGATCCCGATCACCCCGGCGGTCGAAGCCTTTGACACCATGCTGGCGGGCAGCTTTTCCGATGTCGAGGTCGATATCACCGAGGAGAACGTCCAGAGCCGGATCCGCGGCGTCACCCTGATGGCGCTGTCAAACAAGTTCGGGCCGATGCTGCTGACCACCGGCAACAAAAGCGAGATGAGCGTGGGCTATGCCACGATCTATGGCGACATGGCTGGCGGCTACAACCCGCTGAAGGACGCCTACAAGATGACCGTCTTCGCCATTGCCAACTGGCGCAACACGCACAAGCCCAAGATCGGCCTTGGCCCTGATGGCCCGGTCATGCCCGAAGGCATCATCACCCGGCCCCCATCGGCCGAACTGCGCCCCGACCAGAAGGACGAGGATTCGCTGCCGCCCTACAAGGTGCTCGACGGAATCCTGCTCGGCCTGGTCGAACACGAAAAGAGCGTGGCCCAGCTGGTCGCAGAGGGCTTCGACAAGGACACCGTGGTGCGGATCGAGCGCCTGCTCAACATTGCCGAATACAAGCGCAGGCAAGCCCCCCCGGGGGTCAAGCTTGGCACCCGCAACTTCGGGCGCGACCGGCGCTATCCGATCACCCACGCCTTCCGCAGCGCGTGACACCGCGAAGCGTCCCGGCTATCGGCGCGCGATGACCGTCGCCACCCGTTTCGCCCCTTCGCCCACCGGCACGCTGCATGTCGGCAACGTGCGCACCGCGCTGCACAACTGGTTGCTGGCGAAGCAGCACGGAGGGCGGTTCCTGCTGCGGATCGACGATACCGATCAGGAACGCAGCCGCGAGGAACACGTCGCCAGCATCAAGGCCGATCTGAAATGGCTGGGGCTGCACTGGGACGGCGAAGAGCGGCAGTCGGCGCGGTTCGATCTTTATGAGGCGGAGTTTCAGAAGCTGGTCGCGGCGGGGCGGGTCTATCGCTGCTACGAAACCGCGCAGGAGCTTGACCTCAAGCGCAAGGTCCTGCTCGGCCGGGGTCTGCCGCCGATCTATGACCGGGCGGCGCTGGCGCTGAGCGAGGCCGATCATGCGGCGAAGGCCGCTGCGGGCGAGACCGCGCACTGGCGCTTCCTGCTGGACCGTGTCCGCGCGATCGAATGGCGCGACGGCATTCGCGGCCCGCAGCACTTCGATCCGGCGAAGATGAGCGATCCGGTGGTGCGCCGCGCCGACGGTTCGTGGCTCTATCTGCTGCCCAGCGTGATCGACGACATCGCGATGGGCATCACTGACGTGCTGCGGGGTGAGGACCATGTCTCCAACACCGCCAGCCAGGTCCAGATGTTCGAGGCGTTGGGAGCCGCCTCGCCGCGCTTTGCGCACGAGGCGTTGCTGACCGGAACCGAGGGCAAGCTGTCCAAGCGGCTCGGCTCGCTCGGGGTTGCGGCCTTGCGCGAGGAGGGGATCGAGCCCGAGGCGCTGATCGGCCTGCTCGCCCGGCTGGGCACGTCCGATCCGGTCGATCCGGCGCTGGATGCCCCCGCGCTGGCCGCACAGTTCAATCTGGCCCACTTCGGCCGCGCCCCCGCACGCTTCGACGAAGCCGAGCTGCACCGCGTCAACGCCGCAGTGGTCCACCGCCTGCCTTTCGCCCGCGTCCGTCACCTGTTGCCAGAAGCGATGGGCGAGACTGCCTGGGAGGCGATCCGCCCGAATCTGGAACATATCGGCGAGGCGGCGGACTGGTGGCGGGTGGTGACCGGGCCGATCACCGCGCCCACCCTGAGCGACGAGGACCGGGCCTATCTTGCCCACGCGGCCACCGCGCTCGCGCAGACCGGGGCCGATTGGCCCGCGCTGACCGCCGCGCTCAAGGAGGCGACGGGCCGCAAGGGCAAGGCCCTGTTCCTCCCGCTGCGTCAGGCGCTGACCGGCATGGACCACGGGCCGGACATGGCCGCGCTGCTGCCGCTGATCGGGCGCGAGGCGGCGCTGGAACGGCTGACGGCGGCGGC
>JABFRE010000005.1 GCA_013141325.1 Novosphingobium sp. | reverse complement strand
CCGCCGAACTGGCCGAAATGCCCGCGTTCGTCGGGCTGGGTGCGATAGGAATTGGCGGGCGCGGTTGCGGTCATGACTTGGGCCGCTTGGCAGAGCAAACCGGCGAAGTCCAGCCTTGGCACCCTCGATCGTTCGCGCTCAATTCGCCGCATCGAGCGACCGCTTTAGACGTGAAGTTGTATGTTTCCGACACAAAATGTGTCAAATTTGCAACAATGCCATGAAAGAACGTAATTACTGAACAATCGGTTCATGGAAAGGCAAGCCCCGGCTTCCTACCTGCCGGACATCCCCTGTCAGAGGGATGAATGAAATCAGGAGAATTCCATGCGTAAGATTATCCTCCCGCTGCTGGCTTCGCTGGCAATCGCGACCCCGGCCCTGGCCAACGAAGCCCGCGTCGAAGCACGCGGCGGCGTGATCTGGTCGAATGGTGCCAGCGAAGACGTGTGGGGCGTTGCCGCCGGTTACGACTTCGATCTGGGCGATACGGCTTTCGCCGGCTTCGAAGTGTCGGGCGACAAGATCGGCGTCAGCGGTTCGAAGGTTGCCTTCGGTGGCACCGCCCGTCTGGGCATGAAGGCTGGCGAATCGACCCGCCTGTTTGCCGCTGGCGGTTACACCACCGAAGTGTGCGACCTGTGCGAAGGCACCTGGAACCTGGGCGCCGGTGCGGAACAGAACATCACCGAAAAGGTGTATGTGAAGGCCGAATACCGCCACTTCTTCGAAAACAACACCGTGACCAGCTCTGACGCGCTGGTTGCCGGCGTTGGCATGCGCTTCTAAGTTCGAAGCAGCATCTGCGAATTGAGGGGCGGTCCGCAAAACGGGCCGCCCCTTTTCGCGTCAGGCGCCGCGCGCCGCCGCGCAGAACGCCGCGATCAGAGCGGGGTCCTTGATCCCCGGTGCGGTCTCGACGCCGGATGATACGTCCACCAGCGGCGCGCCGGTGATCCGCACGGCCTCGGCAACGTTGGCTGGCGACAGGCCCCCGGCCAGGCCCCACGGACCCGGATGCGGGGCGTTCAGCAGCAAGGTCCAATCGAACCTGATCCCCATCCCGCCCGGCAAGGCGTTCATTGGCGTCTTGGCATCGTAGATCAGCCGGTCGAAGCATTCATAGTGATCGAGCGCCCGCAGATCGCGTCCCTCGGCAAGTTCCAGCACCGCCCACACCGGCAGGCCGAACCGCGCCTGCACTTCGGCTCGCCGTGCGGCGGTAACGCGGTGAAGCTGCACCGCATCGAGCCGCCCGGCGGTGATCGCATCGCGCAGCTCGGCATCATCGGGGTCAACGAAGACGCCCACACGGGCGATCCGCGATCCCGCCTGACTGGCAAGGCCCGCCGCCTGATCGAGAGTCACAAAGCGCGGGCTCTTGGCATAGAACATGAGACCGAAATAATCGGCCCGCGCGGCAATGGCCGCGTCGAGTGTTTCCGGTGTCGAAATTCCGCAGATCTTGATGGCAGGTACGGGCATGGCGCACCCGGTTAGCGTGCCATGCTCCACGGTCAAGCGCGCGGCGCCGTCACGGGGCCAGTTCGAACTGGACCGTTACATTTACCGCCGATTCAACCTCGCCGGCCGCGACCGGGGTCGAAGCTGCCATATCGGCCATGCCTGCCTTGGCATACATCACCGGCATCGGCGGGGCATAGCCGCCGCCCTCGCTGATCGACACGATCCGCGTCACCCTGAGGCCGGCCGCCTTGGCATAGAGGTTGGCGCGGGCCCGTGCCTTGGTCATCGCTGCCACGCGCGCCTCGTCCTGCGCGGCGTCGGCGTTCTCGATCTGGAAACTGGGGCCGTTGATGTTGTTCGCACCCGATGCCACCAGCGCGTCGAGCACCTTGCCAAAGCCCTTGAGGTCGCGCTGCTTGACCGAGACCGAATTGTTGGCCTGGTACCCGACGATCCGTGGTTCCTGCGTCATCTGCCCGTTGGGGCCGATCACCGGCTGGCCGTAGACCGGGTTGAGGTTGATCGAGCTGGTCTGCACGTCCTTGTCGGCGATGCCGGCCTTCTTCAGCGCGGCGAAGACCTTGGTCATTTCGGCGGCGTTGCGGCTCATCGCCTCGCTGGCGCTCTGGCCCTGGGTGGTCACCCCGGCGCTGAACACCGCAAGATCGGGTGCGCGGGTCGATTTGCCATCGGCCGATACGGTAAGCAGGGTTGCGCCTGCAGCAACGACCGGGACGGGAGACTGGATCTGGGCCATGGCGCTTCCTGAAGATAGACCGGCGGCGGCAAGCGCTCCGGCGGCAAGAACGGCTTTGAACGGGATCATTGCAGAGCTCCTTCGCTGTTGCCGGTGTGCCTAGTCCGCGCGGCTGTCGCAAGGCTGAACCGGTACCGGTGCGAGCGCGCGTTCGAGCACTACCATCCGCAGGTGTTCGGCCTCCATCCCCGGAAGGACCCGCTCTTCTCCTGTCAGGGTATAGCCCTGGCGCAGGTACCAGGCGACCAGTTCGCGGCGGGTGGCGATCACGGTCATTTCCATGGTCACCGCGCCGAACAGGTCACGCGCCGCCACTTCGGCTGCGGCGATCAGGCGCCTGCCAAGGCCCCCGGCCTGACAATCGGGATCGACCCCCAGCATTGCCATGTAGCCGCGCCCGGGCATCGTCCGCGCGGCGGTGACCGTGCCGACCACTTGGGTTCCGGCAAGAGCGATCAGCATCACCCGGTCCGGATCGGCGATCACTGCAGCAATCTCGGCCAGCGAAGTCCGGTCGGTCGCGATCAGATCGGCCTCGTGGGTCCAGCCGCGCCGGGCGCTGTCGCCGCGATAGGCCTTTTCGACCAGCGCCCGGACCGCCTCCGCATCGCCCGGAACAGCGCGGCGGATCGGGATCGCCGGGGCGGTCACAGGGTCGCTTCGATGGCCCGTGCAGCGGCCACCGGGTCTTCGGCCCGGCTTATCGGGCGGCCGACCACGAGAACGCTGGCGCCGGCATCGCGCGCGGCGCGCGGGGTGACCGTGCGCTTTTGATCGCCGGTGTTGCCGTCCGCCGGACGCAGGCCCGGGACCACAAAGAATCCGTCCTTCCACCGGGCATGAACCGCGCCAATCTCGTGCCCGGAGCACACGATCCCGTCGAGCCCTGCAGACTGGGCAAGGTCGGCAAGCCGCATCACCTGATCGTGCGGAGTCCCGCCGATTCCGGTCGCCACCATATCGTTTTCGTCGAGGCTGGTCAGCAGGGTGACCCCCACCACCTTGCAATGTTCACCCGCAGCGGCCTTGGCATCCTCCATCATCGCCCGCCCGCCTGCCGCGTGGACGGTGACGATTGCCGGCTCCAGCACGTGGATCGATTGCATCGCCCCGGCCACGGTATTGGGAATGTCGTGCAGTTTCAGATCGAGGAAGATCGGCAGGCCGATCTTGGCGATCTCGTGAACCCCGTGATGGCCGTGGGCGTAGAAGAATTCGAGCCCCAGCTTCAGCCCGCCGACATGGTCCTTGACCCTGCGCGCGACCGCTTCGGCGGTCTCGAGGCGGGGGAAATCGAGCGCGAGGAAGACCGGATTTGTTTTCATGAGGCAGGCGCTTGCGGGTCCGCGGCGGCGGCGTCAAGCTGGGTTGTGGTGGCGATCGGGGCGGGCGTGCTGATCGTTGCCGCCTTCACCGAATTTTCCAGCGAACTGATCCGCCGGTTAAACCGCCAGCTGGCCCCCTTGTGCAACAGCCACATCGGCAACAGACCCAGCAGGAACGAGGCCACCACCAGCGCCGGCAAGCGCGTCTCCAGGATCAGACCTTCCCAGATCTTGACCTCGACCGGCTGCCAGTTGTTGAACGAAAACAGCAGCAGCGCGACAATCAGCAGCACCCAGACGATCGTGCGGATAAGTTGCATCGGTGAAGGCCTCCACCCCGGTCAGTGTTCGCGAACGATGCTATGCCGGATTGCCACGGAAGGGAAGGCGGTTACTCGCCGAAAACGCGCGCGAAGATCGTGTCGATGGCCTTGAAGTGATAGTCGAGGTTGAATTTTTCCTCGAGCTGGGCAGGCGTCAGGGCGGCGGTGACGTCGGGATCGGCCTTCAGCAGATCCAGCAGGCTCAGCGCGCCGTCCGATTCCCAAACCTTCATCGCGTTGCGCTGGACCAGCCGGTACGAGGCATCGCGCTCCAGCCCGGCCTGGGTCAGCGCCAGCAGCACCCGTTGCGAATGGACGAGGCCGCCCATCTTGCCCAAGTTCTTCGCCATCCGTTCGGGATAGACCACCAGCTTGTCGATCACGCCGGTCAGCCGCGCCAGCGCGAAGTCCAGCGTGATCGTGGCGTCGGGGCCGATGTAGCGCTCGACCGAGGAGTGCGAGATGTCGCGCTCGTGCCACAGCGCCACATTCTCCAGCGCCGGGGTCACCGCCGAGCGGACCATCCGGGCCAGGCCCGTCAGGTTCTCGGTCAGCACCGGGTTGCGCTTGTGCGGCATCGCCGAGGAGCCCTTTTGCCCGGGCGCGAAATATTCCTCCGCCTCCAGCACCTCGGTGCGCTGCAGGTGGCGCACTTCGATCGCCAGCCGTTCGATGCTGCTGGCGATCACCCCCAGCGTCGCAAAGAACATCGCGTGGCGATCGCGCGGGATCACCTGGGTGCTGACCGGCTCCACCGTCAGGCCCAGCTTTTCGGCAACGTATTCCTCCACCGATGGATCGATATTGGCAAAGGTGCCGACCGCACCGGATATCGCGCAGGTGGCGATTTCGGCCCGGGCATGCTCCAGCCGCACTTTGCAGCGCGAAAACTCGGCATAGGCCTCGGCCAGCTTCTTGCCGAAGGTGGTCGGCTCGGCGTGAATGCCGTGGCTGCGACCGATGGTGGCGGTGTACTTGTGCTCCAGCGCGCGGCGCTTGATCGCGGCGAGCAGGTCGTCAAGATCGGCCAGCAGCAGATCGCTCGCCTTGGCCAGCTGGACCGACAGCGTGGTGTCGAGCACGTCGCTGCTGGTCATCCCCTGGTGCATGAACCGCGCCTCGGGCCCCACTTGCTGTGCGACCCAATCGAGGAAGGCGATCACGTCGTGCTTGGTCACGGCTTCGATCGCGTCGATCGCGGGGACATCGATCGCGGGGTTCGTCGCCCACCAGTCCCACAGCGCCTTGGCGCCGCTCGCCGGAACCACGCCCAGCTCGCCCAGCTTTTGTGTCGCGTGGGCCTCGATCTCGAACCAGATGCGATAGCGCGCCTCCGGCTCCCAGATCGCGGTCATCGCGGGGCGGGCGTAACGGGGGACCATGTTCGACTCCTGCTGGCTGTGCTGGTGCCGCTAGGGGGCAGGGCGAGCGAAGGCAAGGGGCGGCAGGCGGGAAAGCTTGAACCGGCGCCCGGATGCGGCCAGTCTGGGGGCGATGCCGGGTCCCGTTCAATCGCGCCGCAATCTGCTTGCCGCCGGAGCCGCCGCCGCCGTGGCAGCCGTTCTGACGACCCGGCGCGCATCGGCCCAAGAACGAAAGGTTGCCATGTTCCAGTCCAACCGCCCGCCGCTGGCCCAGCGCCGCTTCGTCAGCAAGGCCGTGGAGCGCGAGATTGACCGCGTGTCTGCGCTGATCGCGGATGCGGAACTCGCCTGGACGTTCGGCAACTGCTTTCCCAACACGCTCGATACTACGGTGTTTCTGGGCGAGGCGGACGGCCACGACGATGCCTTTGTCATCACCGGCGATATCGACGCGCTGTGGCTGCGCGACAGTTCGGCGCAGCTGCGGCCCTATCTGCATCTGGTTCGGCAGGATGAAGGGCTGCAGCGGGTGTTTCGCGGCCTGATCCGCCGCCACGCCCGGTGCGTGCTGGCCGATCCCTATGCCAATGCCTTTCTGCGCGATCTGGACAGCACCGCCGGACTGCACTGGGCGAAAAGCGACCGGACCGAGATGAAACCCGGCGTGGCCGAGCGCAAGTGGGAGGTCGATTCGCTGTGCTATGTGCTGCGGCTCGCCCACGATTACTGGCGCGAAACCGGCGATACCGATCCGTTCGACGATACCTGGGCGCGGGCGGCGCGCCTGATCGTTGCCACCTTCAAGGAGCAGCAGCGCACCACCGGCCCCGGCCCCTACCGGTTTCAGCGCCAGTCGACGCAGCCGACCGAAACCACGCTGGCGGGGATCGGTGTGCCGACCCGCAAGACCGGGCTGATCCATTCGGCCTTCCGCCCCTCGGACGATGCCTGCACCTATCCCTGCAACATCCCTGGCAACCTGTTCGCGGTGGCAACCCTGCGTGAACTGGCGGCACTGGCGCGAGCGGTGCTGAACGACGATGCCTTGGCGGCGGAGGCCACGGCATTGGCTGAGGAGGTGCAGGCGGCGGTGCTGAACCACGGTACGATGGTGCTGCCAGATGGACGGCAGGTTCTGGCCTATGAAACCGACGGCTATGGCAACCACCTGTTCATGGACGATGCCAACGTGCCTTCGCTGCTGGGGCTGGCCTATCTGCGCTGCCTGCCGGCCGACTATCCGCTGTGGCGGACCACCGCGCAGGCGGTGTGGAGCGAGGCCAATCCCTGGTTCTTCAAAGGGCGCGCTGCGGAAGGGATCGGGGGGCCGCATATCGGCGAAGGACAGATCTGGCCGATGGCGATCATCCTGCGCGCGCTCTCCAGCGACGACGATGCGGTGATCGCCTGGAGCCTCAAGACCTTGCGCGCCACCCATGCCGGAACCGGGTTCATGCACGAAGCCTTCGACAAGGACGATCCGGCGAAATTCACCCGCAAATGGTTTGCCTGGGTCAACGGCCTGTTCGGCGAACTGGTGGTCAAAGTGGCGGACGAGCGGCCGCATCTGCTGGCGGCGAGCTTTGACTAGGGCCAGTTGAATCCCAGTTCGGTTTCGCCTTCCGCCGCGCCGTTCGAATCAAACCGCCGTTCTATGATCCGTCCCGCTCCGTGCGCATCGACCAGTACCACCGTCGAGCAGCGCGTGCCGTAGGTTTGGTTGTGGATGAAGATGCTGGAAAAGACGTCCTCCGGATCGGCGGATTCAGGGGTTTGGTCGGCCAGCGCCGCGAACAAGGGTTCCACGCTTTCGCCGCCGGGCAGCCAGGTGGCCAGGGCTGTTTCCAGCCGCACGGTCTTGAACCAGCGGTCGCCGCGCGGGCCGTTGGACAGGCCGTGCAGACCCGCCTCCAGATCGGCATGCTCGGTTTCCGGATGGTTCGACACGAAGCGCAGCCGCTCGTCGTCTGCCAGCCACAGGTTGAACGGGTTCATCGCCACCTCGGCGCTGGGCGCTTGACCGCGCAGCCAGTCGGTGACGAGTGCCCCGCGTGAGGCCAGCTCGGGGCAGGGAAAGCCCGCCGCGCGCAAGTTGGTGACCAGGGCGAAGCGCCCCTCACTCACTCCTAGCCAGGCCCCGCCCGCCTGCAGATCCCGCCCGGCGATGATCCGGCCATCGGTCCAGCGCGCCAGGGGGGCAGTGGGCCGGGCGTGAAATTCGTCGCGGTTGCCTATTGCGACAAACCGCCAGCGTGGATGCGCGGCCCAGGCGATCGCGGCTACGCACATTCTATATCAGCCCCTTGGCCTTGAGGCTGACGTGCCCTTCCTTGCCGATGATCACGTGATCGTGGACCACGATCCCCAGCAGGCGGCCGGCTTCGGCAATGCGGCCGGTGATCTGGATGTCGGCGCGGCTGGGTTCGGGCGATCCGGAGGGGTGGTTGTGGACCAGGATCAGTGCGCTGGCCCCCAGATCGAGCGCCTGCTTGACCACCTCGCGCGGGTGGATCGCTGCCTCGTCGATGCTGCCGTCGGTCAGCAGGTGATCGAGGATCAGCCGGTTGCGGGTATCAAGGTAGAGCACCCGCACCCGCTCGTGGTTGAGGTGGGCCATATCGACCGTCAGATAGTCGATCAGCGCCTGCCACGATCCCAGCACCGGTTGTTCCTGGACCCCCGTGCGTGCCAGGCGCCGCGTGGCCAGCGCCACGATTTTGATCGCCGCCGCGCTGGTTTCGCCCATCCCGGGGTGCTGGGCCAACGCGCGCGGATCGGCGTTGAACACGCCGGCCAGGGTGCCGAACCGCTTGAGCAGGCTCTTGGCCAGCGGCTTCATATCCTTGCGCGGAATTGCGGTCATCAGCAGGTATTCAAGCAGTTCGTAGTCGGCCAGCGCGGCTTCGCCCCCGGTCAGCAGCCGCGAGCGCAGGCGGGCGCGGTGTCCGGCGCCTTCGTGTTGCTGTTCGCCTGTCGCTTTGGTCACCATTGTTCCCCGGCTTGTCGCCCGTTCCTTGCCTTTCGGCGGCCAAGCGCGCAAGTGTGGCGCGATGTCCGAGGCTGACGGCGAAGTTCCGGAAATGGAAGGCGAGGCGCCTGCGCGGGGACGATATTCCCGGCGCGCGACGGTGCTTGGCCTGGTGCTGGCAGTGGTGGCGCTTGGCCTTGCGGTAGTCTGGTTCCAGCGCGAAACCATCGCCGACAAGCTGATCGCGGGTCAGCTGGAAGACCTCGGCCTTCCCGCGACCTACACGATCGAATCGATCGGGCCCACCCGCGAAGTGCTGACCAACATCGTGATCGGCGATCCGGCGCGGCCCGACCTGACGGTGGAGCGCGCGGTTGTCGAGATCGTGCCGCGATTGGGCCTGCCCTCGCTGGAAAAGGTCACGCTGGTCCGCCCGCGGCTCTACGGCAGCTTCCGGGATGCCAAGGCCAGCTTCGGTAGCCTCGACAAGTTGCTGTTTCGCAAGACCGCGCAGCCCGCCGGCATACCCGACCTCAATCTGGAGCTGATCGACGGCCGCGCCCGGCTCGACAGCGACTTCGGGGTGATCGGGATCAAGGCCGAGGGCAAGGGCAACCTGCGCGGTGGCTTCACCGGGGTCGCCGCAGCAGCGGCGCCCAGGCTGGCGTTTGCCGGATGCAACGCCACTCAGGCATCGGCCTATGGCACGATCCGCGTTGTGGCGGTGCAGCCGCAGTTTTCCGGGCCGCTGCGCTTCGTCCGGCTCGATTGCCCGCGCCAGGGCCTGTCGCTGCGCCAGGCGGCGGTGCAGCTCGATGCCCGGACGACTGAAAAGTTCGACAACGCAAGCGGCCGGTTCGGGATCGAAAGCGGCGCGGCGGCGTGGCAGGGCAGCCGCGCCGCCACGGCCGCGGGCAAGGGTGATTTCACTTTCGCCAAAGGCGATCTCACTACGCGCTTTGCACTGGCGGGCAAGAGCGTCGCTACGCCCTACGGCAAAGCCGGTACCTTGGGGGTCGAAGGGATCCTGCGCAGCGGCGAGCGGATGGCCCGGCTGGAAAGCGAAGGCACGCTCAACGGAGCAGGGATCACGCCCGGCCCGGCGCTGGACCGGGCGCTGGCTGATGCGGAGACTTCGGGACGCGGAACGCTGATCGCACCGGTCGCCGCGCAGGTCCGCACGGCGCTCGCCCGCGAGGGTCGCGGCAGCACCCTCAGTGCCGCCTACACCTGGCGCCAGACCGGTGGGATCGCCAGCGTGGTGGTGCCCCGCGCGGCGCTGCGCGGTGGCAGCGGGGCCGATCTGGTGGCCGTGTCGCGCTTTGAGATGACCACCGGCGGGCGCGGCGGACCGCGCTTTGCCGGCAATGTCCTCACCGGCGGAGCAGGACTGCCGCATATCGAGGGGCGGATCGAGCGGCAGAGCGGGGGCGCCACGCTGGGCCGCTTCACCATGCCCGAATACCGCGCGGGCGATACCCGGATTGCTCTGCCGCAGCTGGCAATGGTCCAGCGCTCCAGTGGGGAAATCGGCTTCTCCGGGCAGGCGCGCCTTTCGGGCGACCTTCCGGGCGGGCGGGCGGAAAATCTGGTGCTGCCGATCGATGCCACGTGGTCGCAGCGGCTGGGGCTTTCGGCCTGGCGGCGCTGCACCCCGGTCCGGTTCGACCGTTTTGCGATTGCCAATCTCAGTCTGGAGAAGCGCGCGCTGGTCCTATGTCCCGGTTCGGACGGCGCGATCCTGCGCAGCGACGGGCGCGGCACCCGCTTTGCGGCGGGCACCCCGTCGCTTGATCTTGGCGGAAGGCTGGGAACCACGCCGATCCGCCTGAAGAGCGGCGCGGTCGGCTTTGCCTGGCCGGGGTCGCTGGCGGCGCGGACCATCGACGTGTCGCTCGGCCCGGTCGCAGCGCCGACATCGCTGCGGATTGCCGATCTGAAGGCCCGGCTGGGCGCGGTCACGACCGGCACATTCAGCGGCACCGAATTCAAGCTAAGTGCGGTGCCGCTCGACATTCTGGACGCGGCGGGCACCTGGCGCTTTGGCGGCGGCGATCTGGCGATTGCCGGAACCAGCTTCCGCCTTGAGGACCGCCAGCTCGACGACCGGTTCCGCCCGCTGATCGCCCGCGATGCCACGTTGACCCTGCACAGCACGGAATTCAGGGCCAACGCCGTGCTGCGCGAACCCAAAAGCGATCGGCAGGTTGTCGAGGCGAAGATCGTCCACGATCTCGATACCGCGCGCGGGTTTGCCGATCTCGACGTGCCGGCGATCGTGTTCGACCGCAAGCTCCAGCCCGATACGCTGACCGTGCTGGCGCTGGGGATCATCGCCAACGCCAAGGGCACGGTGACCGGTACCGGACGGATCGACTGGACCGACGCCAAGGTGACCAGCACCGGGCGCTTTCACACCGACAAGCTTGATTTTGCGGCCGCCTTCGGCCCGGTCAAAGGCACATCGGGGACGGTGGTGTTTTCAGATCTGCTCGGGCTTGTCACCGCGCCCGACCAGCGGCTGAAGATCGCTTCGATCAATCCGGGGATCGAGGCCACCGACGGCGAAGTGTCGTTCCAGCTGGAGCCGGAGAGCGTGCTGGCGGTCAACGGGGCGAGCTGGCCGTTCCTCGACGGAGAATTGCAGCTCAAGCCCACCCGGATGGTGCTGGGCGCCTCGGAAGTGCGACGCTTCACCTTGCAGGTTACCGGGGTCAACTCGGCCAAGTTCATCGAGCGGATGGAGCTGGGCAACCTTTCGGCATCCGGCCTGTTCGACGGCACCCTGCCGCTGGTCTTCGATGAGAACGGCGGGCGGATCGAAGGCGGAATGCTGGTTTCGCGCCCGCCGGGCGGCAACGTTTCCTATGTGGGCGAGCTAACTTACAAGGACCTTGGGACGATGGCCAATTTCGCCTTCCAGGCGCTGCGCAGCCTTGATTACAAGCGGATGCAGATCGCGATGGACGGCGAGCTGGAGGGCGAAATCGTCACCCGCGTCCGCTTTGACGGGGTCCGCCAGGGCCAGGGGACCAAGCGCAATTTCCTGACCCGGCGCTTCGAAAAGCTGCCGATCCAGTTCAACGTCAATATCCGCGCGCCGTTCCAGAAGCTGGTCGGCTCGTTCAAGTCGCTCTACGATCCCAGCGCGGTGCGCGATCCGCGCGAGCTGGGACTGGTGGGCAAGGACGGCAAACCGCTGCCTCCGGCGGCTCCGCCACCGCCTCCCGAAAAATCGCCCGATATTCAGCCTTCAGACAGCAGGGATAGGCCATGATCAGCAACGAATTGACCAACTGCGCCTTGGCTGCAAGAACTGCGCTCATGCAGGGGACAGCATCAGGGAAACGGCGGTCGGCCCGGTGGAGCACCTCCCGCAAGGGGGCGCTGGCATTGGGGGTGTTGGCAGGCGGCGCGCTGGCGCTCGGCGGATGTGTTTCGGTCAATGCACCGGACAAGCCGATCGTGATCGAGCTCAATATCAACATCAAGCAGGAGGTTATCTATCGTCTCGCGGCCGATGCCGGGAACACGATCACGGATAACCCGGACATATTCTGAGGTTGGAGTTATTGATGATGAACGCCCGTTTTGACCGCACGTCGCACCGCCCGCTGGCGCTGGCCGCCGGCAGCCTGGCGCTGGCGTTTCTGATGGCGACCGCACCGGCCTCCGCGCAGCAGCGCGATCCGGCCTATGCCGCCGCGCGCGCCGCCGGCCAGGTCGGTGAAAAGACTGACGGCTACCTTGGCTTCCCCTCGGCGCCCAGCGCCGATGTCCGCCACATGGCCGATGATATCAATATCAAGCGCAAGGCGGTCTATGCCGAAAAGGCCCAGGCCAACAGCGCAACGGTGGAAGAATACGCCTTCACCGCCGGCTGCCTCGCGATCTCGCGCACGGTGCCCGGTGAAAGGTACCAGGCGCCTGACGGTTCGTGGCAAACCCGCACCGCCGCCGCCCCGCTGCGCGACAACCGCTGCCCGTAAAGGGTTCGCGTCCGGCTCATCATTCAGGCCTCCCCGCATAACCGTTGCGGGGAGGCCTTTTCGTTGCCCTCCGGCACGCCCCGGTAGCGGTTGACTCAGCGGCACTGGCTGCTAAGGGGGCGGCGCCTTCGGCGGGCAGCCGTTGCCCATGCCCTTCGTTCCGGTTAGGAGCATGGCATGAGCGACGAGCAACCTGCCCGAGACCCCATCGGCGAAGATGCGCGGATCGACGCGCTCGAAGCGCGGCTGAAAGCCGCACGCGAGCGGGAAGAGGAACGCAACAGGCCGTCCGGGACCGTTGAGGCCGATGCGAATTACCGCATGGGCAACAAGGTTCTGGCGGAATTGCTGGGGGGAATCGGCGGCGGTGCGTTCATCGGCTGGGTCATTGACCGATTTGCCGGAACCACCCCCTGGGGTCTGTTGGTGGTGATGGCCCTCGGGATATTCATCGCCTTCAGGAACATCATCCGGATGGGTTCGTCCTCCAAGTAGGGGCGCTCCATCAAGCTGAGTGAAGAGGCACGTCGCGTGGCAGCCGAGCAGGCAAAAGTCGATCCGATGCACCAGTTCACGATCGAGCCGCTGTTCGGCACCGGTCACTGGGAAATTGCGGGCTACAACATCGCCTTCACCAATTCCGCGCTGTGGATGGCGCTGACCACGCTGGCGCTGCTGGTGTTCGTGGCCGGCGGCGTGAAGCGCCAGCTGGTGCCTGGCCGCTGGCAGATGGCGGTCGAAGGCTTCACCGGCTTTATCGACAACCTGCTGGCCGCCAACATCGGCCCGGCCGGCAAGAAGTATGTGCCCTACATCTTCTCTCTGTTCATGTTCATTCTGTTCGCCAACCTGCTGGGGCTGCTGCCGCTGGCGCTTCTGGGCGTGCACCCGTTCACTCCGACCAGCCATTTCACCGTCACCGGGGTGCTGGCGGTGCTGTCGTTCGCGATCGTGCTGATCGTCGGCTTCTGGCGCCACGGGTTCCACTTCTTCAGCCTGTTCGTGCCGCACGGCACGCCGATCTGGCTGATGTGGCTGATCCCGTTCATCGAACTGATCTCGTTCCTGGTCCGCCCGTTCAGCCTCGCGCTGCGACTGTTCGTGGCGATGATGGCTGGTCACGTTCTGCTGGAAGTGCTGTCCAGTTTCGTCATCGACAGCGCCAATTCCGGCCCGCTGTGGGGCGGCATTGTTGGCCTGCCCAGCTTTATCCTGATGGTGGCGATCTGCGCGCTTGAGCTGCTGGTCGCTGGTATTCAGGCCTATGTCTTCGCGCTGCTCACGTCGTTGTACCTGAACGACGCCGAGAACCTTCACTAAGTCATCGATTCAACCACACGAATTTTCGAGAAAAAGGAGTTTTGAAATGGAACCTGCAAGCGCAAAGCTGATCGGCGCTGGTCTCGCTGCCATTGGCGCCGGTATGGCCGCCATCGGCGTGGGTAACGTCTTCGGTTCGTTCCTGGAAAGCGCGCTGCGCAATCCCGGCGCGGCCGACGGCCAGCAGGGCCGCCTGTTCATCGGCTTCGCCGCCGCCGAACTTCTGGGCCTGCTGTCGTTCGTCGTCGCGATGATCCTGATTTTCGTCGCCTAAGCGCGACGCCAGTCTGATCGATCTACCGGCTGGCCTCCGCCCTTCGCGGCGGAGGTCCGCCCGACCCAGAACCGGACGTTCCGATGCCTCAAATCTCGCAGTTTGCCGCGACCTACAGCAGCCAGGTTTTCTGGATGCTGGTCTTTTTCGGCTTCATCTTCTTCTTCATTGGCCGGGGCATGGTTCCCCGGGTGATGGCGACCGTTGAAGCGCGCGACAAGCAGATCGCCGGTGATCTGGCTGCGGCGGAAGCCGCCCGGACCGCCGCCGATGCCGAGGAAGCGGCCTGGCGGACACACGCCAATGCCCAACGGGCAGAGGCCCAGGCCGTGATCGCCAAGGCCAAGGCCGACGCAGCCAAGGCCGGAGAGGTTCGTCTGGCCAAGGCCGGTGCGGCGATCGACGCCCGTCTGACCGAAGCCGATACCCGCATCGCCAAGGCCCGCGCCAAGGCGGCGGGGGAAATCGAAACCGTGGCCAGCGAAGCGGCCGGATCGATCGCGGCGCGCATCGCAGGGCTGACGGTTGACAGCGCGGAGGCCAAGGCTGCCGTGAAGGAGGCGCTCAATGGCTGATTTCAGCCTGCTGGCCGTTGCGGCCGAACACGCCGCCACGGCCGCCGCACACGGCGCCGAACATGCCGAGCCGATGGCCTTCGGGTTCGTCACCCCCGGCATGTGGGTGGCGCTGGCGATGTCGGTGCTGATCGGGATCATGGTGTGGAAGAAAGTGCCGGGACTGATCACCTCGGGCCTCGATTCCTCGATCGCCGAAATCCGCAAGCAGCTTGATGAAGCCAAGGCGCTGCGCGCCGAGGCCGAGGCGCTGCGCAAGGAATATGCCGACAAGATCGCAGGCGCCGAAAAGGACGCCGCGACGATGCTCGAGCATGCCCGCCACGAAGCCGATGCGATCGTCGCCAAGGCCGAGGCGGACACCACCACGATGATCGCCCGCCGCGAAAAGATGGCCGAGGACAAGATTGCCGGCGCCGAACGCGCAGCCGTTGACGAATTGCGCGCCCAGGCCGCCGAAGCCGCGACCAAGGCCGCCCGCAGCCTGATCGCTGCCCAGCACGGCGCCAAGGCCGACAAGGCGCTGGTCGACGAGGCGATTGCCGGGCTCTGAACCGATTTGAAGCTTGGAGAGGGGGAAGGGGCGGTCCAAAGGGCCGCCCTTCTTCGTTTCAGCGGCTTGGTTCGAACACCACCTTGCCGATGATTTCGCGCCGGGCCATCGCCTCGAAGCCCTCGCGCCAGCGGCTGAGGGGAAGGACGCGGTCGATGTGGGGGTGGAGCCGCCCTTCGATTGCCAGATCCAGCATCGCATCACGGATCGCCTTGCCGCGTTCCGGGAAACGCCGGGCATATTCCCCGGCGCGCACGCCGACTACCGAGAAGCCCTTGATCAGCGGGATGTTGGTGGAGATGTCGGCAATCCGGCCGCCGGCAAAGCCGACCACCAGCAGCTTGCCGCCAAAGGCCACACACCGCGTGCTTTCATCGAACACATCGCCGCCAACCGGGTCATAGACCAGATCGCAGAGCGCCCCGCCGGTGATCTCCGCCACCTGCTGCCTGAACTTGCCTTGGGCGAGCACGACGGCATCGGGCTGGCAGGCGGCTTGCAGTGCCTCCAGTTTGCCCGGCGATCCGGTGGCCGCGATGATCCGGGCGCCCAGCGCCTTGGCCAGATCGCAGGCCGCCAGCCCCACTCCGCCGCTGGCGCCGTGGACCAGCACCCATTGGCCGGGCTTCAGCCCGCCCAGCTCGACCAGCGCTGTATAGGCCGTGCCGTAGGCCGCGCCGAATGCGGCCGCCTGGGCGAAGTCCATGCCGGCCGGGATCGGCCGCAGTGCGGCGGCATCGACAGCGGCAAATTCGGCAAAGGCCCCCGTCTTTTGCCCGCCGAACACCCGGTCGCCGGGTTTGAAAGAGCTGTCTGCGTCGGCCTCGACCACCTCGCCCGCAAGTTCGAGGCCAAGGATAAAGGGAAGCTCGGGCTTCATCTGGTATTCCCCGCGCGTCATCAGCAGGTCGGGAAAATTGAGCGAGGCGGCGTTCACCTTGACCAGTACCTGGCCGCGCGCCCGGGCGGGGATCGGAGCAACGGCCAGTTCTAGTCCGGATAGGTCGGGCGAGAGGGCGCGGACCGTGAGGGCTTTCATACTCTAGCCCACTCCTCTTCAGAGGAGGGGGTGAGCGGGGCAATAGCCATTTCAGAACGTGTCCTTCGCCGCCCTGAGCGCCGCGAAGGTCGCCGCTGCATTCTCGCCGCCCCACCGCGCCTGAATGCCCGGATCGTCGGCGCGCAGGAAGGGGTTGGTGGCAAGTTCGCGGGACAGCGGGGTGGGCACGGTCGGCTGGCCGACCGCGCGGGCCTCTGCGATCTGGGCTGCATAGTCGCGCAGCGCGGCGTTGTCGGGATCGGCGTGGAGCGCAAAGCGCGCGTTGGACGCGGTGTATTCGTGGGCGCAGTGGATCAGCGTGGCGGGGGGCAGGGCCTTCAGCCGGCACAGGCTGGCCCAGAACTGCTCCGCCGTCCCCTCAAACATCCGCCCGCAGCCCAGTGCGAACAGCGCATCGCCGACGAAGGCGGTGTCCGCTTCGGGCAGGTGGTAGGCGATATGGCCCTTGGTGTGCCCGCCAACGTCGATCACCTGCGCAGTGAAGGCCCCCAGCCGCACCGTATCGCCGCCGCTGACGGTGCGGTCGACCGCGGCGATCGGATAGTCCTCCCCTCCCGGGGCGGTCACCGTGCAACTGGTGGCTGCCTTGATCGCCACGTTCCCGCCGGCGTGATCGGGGTGCCAATGGGTGTTCCAGATCTGGGTGATCTGCCAGCCCTTGCCCGCCGCTGCGCGCTGGCAGGCGTCGGCATCGGGCGTATCGATGCACGCCGTCTCGCCGCTGGCGGGATCGTGGACCAGATAGCCGTAATTATCCGACAGGCAGGGGAATTGGTGGATTTCGAGCATGCGGGATCTCCTGGCGTCACCATACCGCTATTCGCGCAAAGCAAAAGCCCGCCCGGATCGCTCCGGACGGGCCTTGCTTTGACTGGCCTTGCGACGCCGAAGGATCAGTCCTTCTTGGCCTTCAGCGCGGCGCCGAGGATGTCGCCCAGCGAGGCGCCGGCATCCGAGGAACCGTACTGTTCCACGGCTTCCTTTTCCTCGTGCAGCTGACGTGCCTTGACCGAGAAGTTGGGCTTCTTCGAACGGTCGAACCCGGTGACCATCGCGTCGAGCTTCTGGCCGACCTGGAAACGGTCCGGACGCTGTTCGTCGCGGTCGCGGCCCAGATCGCTGCGCTTGATGAAGCCGGTGGCGCCATCGTCGCCGGCCTGAACCTCGAGGCCGCCGTCGCGCACTTCGAGCACGGTAACGGTCACGACTTCGTTCTTCTTGAGGCCGCTGGCCGAAGCCGCGACACCGGCCGCCGGAGCGCCCTTTTCAAGCTGCTTCATGCCGAGCGAGATCCGCTCCTTCTCGACATCGACGTCGAGGACGATCGCCGAGACCTGCTCGCCCTTGCGGTGCAGCGCCAGCGCGTCTTCGCCGGAGATGCCCCAGGCGATATCCGACATGTGGACCATGCCGTCGACGTCGCCGTCCAGCCCGATGAACAGGCCGAATTCGGTGGCGTTCTTGACTTCGCCTTCCACGGTCGAACCGACCGGGTGCTTTTCGGCGAAGGCTTCCCACGGGTTCTGCTGGGCCTGCTTGAGGCCAAGCGAGATCCGGCGCTTGTCGCTGTCGACTTCCAGCACCAGCACGTCGACTTCCTGCGAAGTGCTGACGATCTTGCCGGGGTGGACGTTCTTCTTGGTCCACGACATTTCGGATACGTGGACCAGACCTTCGATTCCGGCTTCCAGCTCCACGAAGGCGCCGTATTCGGTGATGTTGGTGACCACGCCGCGCAGCTTGGCGCCCATCGGATACTTGGCGACGACGCCTTCCCACGGATCGCTTTCCAGCTGCTTCATGCCCAGGCTGATGCGCTGGGTATCCTGGTTGATGCGGATGATCTGGACCTTGACGGTGTCACCGATGTTGATGACCTCGTTCGGGTGGTTGACCCGCTTGTAGCTCATGTCGGTGACGTGCAGCAGGCCGTCGATCCCGCCCAGGTCGACGAAGGCACCGTAATCGGTGATGTTCTTGACCACGCCGTCGATGATCTGGCCTTCTGCCAGGTTCAGGATCAGGCCAGAGCGCTGTTCGGCGCGGGTTTCTTCCAGAACGGCGCGGCGCGAGACCACGATGTTGCCGCGACGGCGATCCATCTTGAGGATCTGGAACGGCTGCGGGATGTCCATCAGCGGCTGCACATCGCGCACCGGACGGATATCGACCTGGCTGCCGGGCAGGAAGGCCACGGCGCCGTCCAGATCGACGGTGAAGCCGCCCTTGACCCGGCCGAAGATCACGCCGTCAACGCGCTTGCCTTCGCCGAATTCGCTTTCCAGCTTGTCCCAGGCGGCTTCGCGGCGGGCGCGGTCGCGGCTGAGCATCGCTTCGCCGTCGGCGTTCTCGACACGGTCAACGAAGACTTCGACTTCGTCGCCCACGGAGAGGCCGTGCGGCTGGCCGGGCATCGCGAATTCCTTGAGCGCGACGCGCCCTTCGCTCTTCAGGCCGACGTCGATGACGGCCTTGTCGTTTTCAATGGCGGTGATGGTGCCCTTGACCACGCGGCCTTCAAAGCCGCCGTCGGCGGCGCCGCCGAGTGATTCGTCAAGCAGCGCGGCAAACTGGTCGCGCGTGGGGTTAGCCGTTGAGGCCATGTGTGAGTGTCCTTACCGATGTTTCCGGCCGGGCGGTTTTTCCGCCGGTCTTTCTCCACCCCGGCGGGATTGCCGGACTGGGCCAAAAGGGGCCGAACTGCCGCAGCAGCCGAATGCCGACTGCGGCGCCCCCAGACGCCAAGGCATCTGCGGACCGGCGGCCCCTAGGGCAGCGGCGGCAGGAAAGCAAGGATTTTGGCAGGCGAGCGGGCGGCGGCGGCGCTCAGATATCGGGCTTGTAACCGGGACGACGCAGGGTCAGCGTGTAATCCGCCAGATCGCGGATGTGGGCGCGCTTGATCGTGAAGTTCATCGCCGCAGGATAATTGTGCGAATCGCGCAGAAAGCGGCGCAGCGACGGGGCCGTGACTCCCGGTGCATTGGCGATCGCCTCGAACGACGGCGCCTCGGGATTGGGCGAAGCGGCGTTAACGGCGAGCGCGTGGCACCCGGCGCAGTGCTGCTGGGCGATGGCCAGCCCGCGCTGCACGGAGGCGCGGGCCCGCGGCGTTGCTGCCGATTGTACCGATGCAGCCGCTGCGAAGGCGGCCAGTGCCGCGAAACCGATCAAGATGCGAGCCATGACGCCAGCCCTACCGGGCGCGGCGCGCGGGTTCAACCGGAATGCCGCCGCGCGACAACAATCCCGATCGCTGCGGCAATTGCCGCCTCGCGGCCCAGATCGCTGGTGTCTAGCAGCACGGCGTCCGGGGCGGCGACCAACGGAGCTTCGGCGCGGCTGCGGTCGCGGGCGTCCCGCGCCTCCAGATCGGCGGCGATTTCGGCCAGGGTCACGCTGCGCCCCGCGGCCTGCATTTCCCTGAAGCGCCGCTCGGCTCGTGCGGGCACGCTGGCGACGACGAACAGTTTTACCTCGGCCTCCGGCGCGATCACCGTGCCGATGTCACGCCCGTCGAGCACTGCGCCGCCGGGCTGGGTGGCAAAGGCGCGCTGGCGTTCGTAAAGCGCGCGGCGCACTTCGGGATGGACCGAGACCCGGCTGGCGAGACTGCCGGTGGCCTCGCTGCGCAATTCGGGATCGGCCAGCAGGCTGTCGGGAAATTCACAGGCCGCACAGGCATCGCCGGGATCGTCGGGATTGCCATGATTCAGCGCCGCCTGGAGCCCGACCGCTCGGTACAGCAGCCCGGTATCGAGATGCGGCAGCGCGAAATGTGCGGCGAGCGCCTTGGCAATGGTGCCTTTGCCCGAAGCGGTGGGGCCATCGACGGCGATGATCATGGTGCGTCGCTCGCGGCCAGCCGTCTGGCCCAGTTGTGCTGCCAGGTGGCGCTGTTGATCAGGTGCGACTTGATTACCCGCAGCTTGTCGCAACCTTCGATCTGCCGGATCGTAGCCTTGACCGAATTGGCCAGATTGGTCGGCAGGAAGGGGCTGAGGATGACCCGGCCAATGCAACCCAGCGTGATCGGAACTTCAACCATCTCGCGCACGGTGCGGTCAAACGCGATGATGCGGTATTCTCGCTCGTCGGAATAGCCTGCGCGCTTCAGAAACGGCAGACGCTTGACCTGTTCCGGGGGAAGGGCCTTGACATCGTCGAGCCGCAGATAGGACACCGGCCCGAACTGCAGTGGGCCCGGTGCGTGCAAGCAGCTTTCGAGCCCGGTCTGATCGAATTCCACACAAATGCCGTCCATCCCGTCGGCAAAGATCTTCCAGTGGTGGAACGTCTCGCTGGCCTGAGTCAGGCAGACCGCACCGGCGAATCGATACCCGTGCTGCTGGCGATATTGCTCAATCAGGTACTGGTCGTTGCGGTCGGTCCACAGCGACGGGTTGACCAAGCAGATCCGCCGGTTGCGCAGCATGTCGAGCGCCACCGCCAGATTGGTGTAGCGCTTGAGCCGACCGCTGGTTGTGGCGCTCCGGCTCATCTCAGGCGCTTCCCAGCCCGTCCAGCAGCGCCTCGAACACTGGAAAGCTGGTGGCAATCGGCCGGGTGTCGTCCACTTCCACGCCGTCGCGGCTGACGAGGCCTGCCACGGCCATGCTCATCGCGATGCGGTGATCGAGGTGGGTGGCGATGGGGCCGCCGCCGTTGAGCGGTTCGCCGCCGGTGCCTTCGATGGTCAGGCCGTCTTCGGTCTCGCGCACCCGGGCGCCCACCGTCGTCAGCGCGGCTGCCATCGCAGAGAGGCGGTCGCTTTCCTTGACGCGCAGTTCGTCGAGGCCGCGGGTCACTGTGGTGCCCTGGGCCAGCGCGGCGGCGACGAACAGGACCGGGAATTCGTCGATCATGCTGGGGGCCACGGCGGGATCGACATCGATGCCCTTGAGCATCGAGTGCCTGACCAGCAGATCCGCCACCGGCTCGCCGCCGACTTCGCGCGGGTTCACTTCGGCAATGTCTCCGCCCATTGCGCGCAGCACCTGGACCAGTCCGGCGCGGGTGGGGTTGAGGCCGACATTGCGGATCAGCAGTTCGCTGCCCGGCACCACCAGCGCGGCAACGATGAAGAATGCCGCGGAAGAGGGATCGCCCGGCACGTCGATCATTTGCGGCCGAAGTTCCGCCTCGCCGCGAATGCGGATCACGCGTTCAAGGCCCGTGGCGCCGTCCAGCTCTTCAACGTCCAGTTCCGCGCCAAACCCGCGCAGCATCCGCTCGCTGTGATCGCGAGTCGGCACCGGTTCGAAAACCGTGGTGATGCCGGGCGTATTGAGCCCCGCGAGCAGCACCGCGCTTTTGACCTGGGCCGAGGCAACCGGCAGCCGGTACTCGATCGGCACGGCGGGATTGGCCCCGCGCACCGTCAGCGGCAATTTTCCGCCCTCACTCGCCTCAAACGCCGCGCCCATCTGGCTGAGCGGTTCGATCACCCGGCCCATCGGCCGTTTGGACAGGCTGGCGTCACCGAAGAAGCGGGTCTCGATGGCGTGGGTGGCCACCAGCCCCATCAGCAACCGGGTCGAGGTGCCGGAATTGCCCATGTCGAGCGGCGCCTGCGGCTGAAGCAATGCGCCCACGCCTACCCCGTGGATCCGCCATTCGGCATTGCCCCGATCATCCTGAGCCTGCCGAAGGACGCTTGCCCCCATCGCCCGCATCGCGGCAGCGGTCGCCAGCACGTCCTCGCCCTCCAGCAGCCCGGTGACCCGTGTCTCGCCCACCGCCAGCGCGCCGAGCATGATCGAGCGGTGGCTGATCGACTTGTCACCCGGTACGCGCAGCTCGCCCTTCAACGCGCCCGTGGGCAGGAAGCGGCGCGGCTGCATGGCGGCGGGATCGGCGGAAGACACGGGTCGGACCTGGCTTTCATCTCGGGGAAGCACAGGCGCGCTTTGACAG
>JABFRE010000029.1 GCA_013141325.1 Novosphingobium sp. | reverse complement strand
GCGGCCAAGGCCCAGCTGGAGCAGAACGCCGCCAACAAGGCCGCCTACGATGCCGCGCTAAAGGCCCAGCAGGACCAGATCGCCGCGCAGCAGGCCGCCGCCGCCAAGGCCCAGGCCGACTATGCTGCCGCCAGGGCCAAATGGGAGGCTGACGTCGCCGCCTGCAAGGCGGGCGACCGCACGCGCTGCGGGCAATAACGCGCTTCCACCAACGCCTGACGCCCTTCGGCAAACGACATTGACACTCTGCCCGCCGCGCGCGAGGCAGGGTCCATTCTGCGCCGGCCTGTCGGCCGATTGCGCGCATCCAGATTTCGGGAGCTATCTGCCATGAAAACCCGCCTGCTTCTTTCCGCCGCGCTGCTTGGCACGCTGGCCTGTCCGCTCGCTGTCGCCCCCGCCCTCGCCCAGACCGCTCCGATGGCGGCAAGCGAGGCGAAGCCGATGTACGGCAGCTGGGGCGTAGCGCTGGAAAACCGCGATCTGTCGGTGAAGCCGGGTGACGACTTCGAGAAATTCGCCTCGGGCACCTGGATTGCCAAGACCGAAATCCCGGCGGACAAGGCCGCGTCGGGATCGGGCAACGAGGTCAACGACCGCGTGCAGGACGATCTGCGGACCCAGCTGACGTCGAGCCTCTCCACCACCAAGTACGGCGCGCTCTATTCCAGCTTCATGGACGAGGCCAGGATCGAAGCGGTTGGCCTGGCTCCGCTCAAGGCCGATCTGGCCAAGCTGGCCGCGGTCAAGACCAAAGCCCAGTTCGCGCGCTTCATGGGCACCACCAACGGCGCCTTCGGGATCGCGCTGATGGACATTGCGGTCGGCGCCGATACGCTCGACCCGACGACAAACGTCCTCTACCTCGGCCAGGGCGGGATCGGGCTTCCCGAGCGTGAGTATTACCTTGCCCCGCAGTTCAAGGCCCAGCGCGATGCCTATGCCGCCTATATCGAGCGCACCATGCGCGCGGTCGGCAATCCCAGCCCTGCGGCTGCGGCCAAGGCGATCATGGCGTTCGAAACTGCCATCGCCACCAAGAGCTGGGTCATCGCCGACCGCCGCGATATCGACAAGGTCAACAACCCGATGAGCAGCGCGCAGCTGGCGGCCTATGCCCCGGGGCTTGACTGGGCCCAGTACTTCGCCGGCGCCAAGATCCCGGCGCAAAAGCGGATCGTGGTCGGAGAAAAGACCGCCGTGCGCGATCTGGCCAGGATCTATGCCGCCACACCGCTGGCGACGCTGAAGCTGTGGCAGCAGTTCCACGTTGCGGATCAGGCCGCCCCCTATCTGACCAAGGCGATGGTCGACAGCCGGTTCGAATTCACCAAAACCCTGACCGGCGTGACCACGCTGCGTCCGCGCTGGAAGCGCGCGGTCCAGCTGGTCGATGGTTCGCTGGGCGAGCTGGTCGGTCAGGACTATGTCAAGCAGCACTTCCCGCCGCAGGCCAAAGCCAAGATGGAGGACCTGGTCGCCAATCTGAAGCTGGCCATGGCCGACCGGATCCGCACCAACGACTGGATGGCCGGCGCGACCAAGGCAGCCGCGCAGGACAAGCTGGCGAAGATGGACGTGATGGTCGGCTATCCCGACACGTTCCGCAGCTATGACGCGCTCAAGATCGCTCAGGGCGACCTCTATGGCAACGTCCAGCGTGCCGGCCGGTTCAACACCGACTATGCGATGGCCGATCTGGGCCAGAAGGTCGATCGCAAGAAGTGGGGGATGAACCCGCAGACGGTCAACGCCTACAACGGCGGGCTCGAAAACAAGATCGTCTTCCCGGCCGGGATCCTGCAGCCGCCCTATTTCGACATGAATGCCGATGACGCGGTCAACTATGGCGCGATCGGCGCAGTGATCGGGCATGAGATCACCCATGGCTTTGACGACCAGGGCCGCAAGATCGACGCCAACGGCGCGGTCCGCGACTGGTGGACCAAGGAAGACGCGGCGCGCTTCGATGCCCAGGCCAAGATCTTTGGCGCGCAATACGCCAAATTCGAGGCAGCGCCCGGCGCTTTCGTCAATCCCGAGCTGACGATGGGTGAGAACATCGCCGATTTCGCCGGACTGCACGTGGCGCTGGACGCCTATCACAAGTCGCTGGGCGGCAAGGAAGCCGCCGTGGTTGACGGGCTGACCGGCGATCAGCGCTTCTTCCTGGCCTTTGCCCAGGCCTGGCGCGCCAAGCAGCGCCCCGATGCGCTCAAAAACCAGATCGCCACCGATCCGCACAGCCCGGCCCGGTTCCGGGTGCTGGGTCCGCTCCGCAATATCGAAACCTGGTATCAGGCCTTTGGCGTCAAGCCGGGCGATGCGATGTATATCGCGCCTGAACAGCGCGCGAAGATCTGGTAAGCTGCCTTCATCGGTACTTCAGGGGGCAGCGGCGACGCTGCCCCAAACCTGTTCTTGCAAGGATAGATCCATGCGTCATTTCGCTCTTGTTTCGCTGGCGGCACTGGCCGCGTCGGTCAGCCCGCTTGCGGCCGTTTCGGCATCGGCCCAGGCGTCCGGCAGCATCTTCGCCGAAGCGTCCACCCTGCCTTTCCACGCGCCCGATTTCACCAGGATCAAGGATACGGACTATCAGCCCGCAATCCTTGAAGGGATCGCCAAGCAGCAGGCCGAAGTCGATGCGATCGCCGACAACCCCGCCGCGCCGACCTTTGACAACACGATCGTCGCGCTGGAAAGATCCGGTCAGATGCTGACCCGCGTCTACAACGTGTTCAGCGCGCTGACCTCGGCCAATACCAACGACGTGCTGGACAAGATCGACAGTGAAACCGCGCCCAAGCTGGCCGCGCTGAGCGATTCGATCACGCTCAATCCCAAGCTGTTCGCCCGGATCAAGGCGCTCTACGATCAGCGCGCCACCTTGGGGCTGGAGCCGGACCAGCTCCAGGTACTGACGCTGACCTATGAGGATATGGTGCGCAACGGCGCGCTGCTTTCGCCTGCCGACAAGGCGGCGCTGACCGCGCTCAACGGAAAGCTCTCCACCCTACAGACCGACTTTGGCCAGAAGCTGACCGCCGGGACCAAGGACGGCGCACTGGTGGTGAAAAGCAAGGCCGCGCTGGCCGGTCTGTCCGAGGGTGAGATCGCCACGGCGGCAAAAATGGCGGCTGACCGCAAGCTGCCCAGAGGCAGCTATGTGATCGCGCTGCAGAACACCACCCAGCAGCCCGCGCTGGCCAGCCTGTCAAACCGCGCCACCCGCCAGGCGCTGTTCGCCAAGAGCTGGACCCGCTCCGAACGCGGGGATGCCAACGATACCCGCAAGATCATCCAGGAGCTGGTCCAGCTGCGCGCGCAGAAGGCCAAGCTGCTGGGCTTTCCCGACTATGCCAGCTTCAGCCTGTCGGACCAGATGGCCAAGACCCGTGACAATGCCACCGGGTTCCTGACCCGGATGGTCCCCGCGCTCGCCAAGGCCCAGCGCCGCGACGCGGCCGCGCTGGACACGCTGATCAAGGCCAAGGGCGGCAAGTTTGCCGTGACCCCAGCGGATTGGGATTACTATTCGGAGCAGCTGCGCAAGGCCAGGTTCGACCTCGACGAAGGCCAGGTGAAGCCCTATCTCGAGATTACCAACGTGCTGGAAAAAGGCGTGTTCTTCGCCGCGGGCCAGCTCTATGGGCTGAGCTTCACCAAGCGCACCGACATCCCGGTCTATCACCCGGACGTAACCGTCTATCAGGTCAACGAGGCCGACGGAACCGAGCTGGCGCTGTTCTATTTCGACCCGTGGAAGCGCGACAACAAGCAGGGCGGCGCCTGGATGTCGAACTTCGTCGATCAGACCACGCTGCTGGGCACCAAGCCGGTGGTGTTCAACGTGCTCAACGCCGCCAAGCCCGCCGACGGCCAGCCCAAGCTGGTCAGCTGGGACATCGCGGAGACGATGTTCCACGAATTCGGCCATGCGCTGCATGGGATGCTGTCCAACCAGCGCTATCCCTCGATCGCGGGCACCAACACCGCGCGCGATTTCGTGGAGTTCCCCAGCCAGTTCAACGAAAACTGGATGACCGAACCGGCGGTGCTGGCCAACTTTGCCAAGCATTACCAGACCGGCGCGCCGATGCCGGCCGATCTGGTCGCCAAGCTCAAGAAGGCCAGCACCTTCAACCAGGGCTATGAACTGGGCGAAGTGGTGACTGCGGCGCTGCTCGATCTCAAGTGGCATTCACTCCCCGCCAGCGCGCCGAAGCAGGACGTGCTGGGCTTTGAAACCCGGGCGCTCGGTACGTCCGGTCTCGACGTGAAGCATGTGCCCAGCCGGTACCACACCCCGTACTTCCGCCACATCTGGGGCGGCGGCTATGCGGCGGGCTATTACGCCTACTCCTGGACCGAAATGCTCGACCACGACGCGTTTCAGTGGTTCAAGGACAACGGCGGCATGACCCGCGCCAACGGCCAGCGCTTTCGCGACATGGTGCT
>JABFRE010000047.1 GCA_013141325.1 Novosphingobium sp. | reverse complement strand
CACACCGACGTGATCGGCACGTGCTCGAGCTGCCACAACGGCACCAAGGCACCGGGCAAGACACCGACGCACATTGCGACGACGCAGGAATGCAGCGTGTGCCACAAGACCACGGCCTGGACCCCGGCAACGTTCAACCATGCCGGTGCCTCGACCAGCTGCTTCACCTGCCACAACGGCACCAACGCGACCGGCAAGGCACCGACCCATCCCGGCACGACCAACCTGTGCCAGAACTGCCATACCAGCACGACCAGCTGGCAGAACTACCGGATGAATCACGCTGAAGTCGCCGGTCGCTGCGACTCCTGCCACAATGGCCGAATCGCGGAAGGCAAACCGCGCGACCATCCGACCACATCCCAGGATTGCGGCGCGTGCCACAACACCCGGAGCTGGGACTAATAGAACGTCTTCGAGACTAGGGGATCGCATTTGAGACTTACACATATCGCCGGATCCGGCCTGACCGCGACGATTGGCGTCGCGCTGGCGTCGGCAGTGGCCTTGCCGACCCCGGCCTTTGGTCAGACCGTCGCTGATCGCGCGCTGTCCGATGTTCAGACCGATGTTGCGGGCGGTTGCACCACGCTGACCGTTAATTTCAACATGCGCATTCAGGTGCTCAGTTCGTTTCCGGCAACCGGACGCGAGCTACAGATCCGCATCCAGCCGCTCGAGCCGATGGGCACGAGATTGATCCGCGATTCGCTGCGCACGCCGACGAAGCTGCCTGAACTGCGCTCGATCGAATACGATGGCGACAACCCCGGCGGCCCGGTGCTGTCGATGTTCTTCACAAAGGACATGCATTTCGAAGTCGATGCAGGGCAAGCGCCGCAGACCCTGGTGGTCAAGGTAACCCAGCCCGGCAAGGTTTGCGGCAGCGGCGATGATGCGCCCATCGCTCCGGTCGTGGCTTCGCCGGAAACCGCGCCGGTTCCCGCCGAACCCACGCCCGCCGGGCCCAGCCTCGCTTCACCGGGAACCGAACAGGACCGCGCCGAAACCGCCCAGCAGATTGCCGCCGCCGAGCAGGCGATCCGCGATTCGAACCCCGACAAGGCGATCGAACTGTTGACCCAGGCTGCGGCCCGGACCGAAAACGAGAACACCCCGCGCGCGATTGAGCTGCTGGGCGTGACCAACGAGCGCAAGGGCCAGGCTGACAATGCCCGGGCCCAATATCAGAAATACCTGCGCCGCTACCCTGCGGGCGAAGGCTCCGACCGGGTCCGTCAGCGGCTTGCCACGTTGAATGCAGGATTGCCCTCCGGCGCGCCGCAGCAACTGCGCGACACCTCGAAAACGGCCGATGCGTCGGCGTGGAAATGGGGCGCGCGCGGCAGTTTTTCCCAGTTCTATTTCCGCGATCAGGCCCGTACAAACGCGCTCAACACCTCGTCGACACTGGGGACCGAAGTCGACAACTCGGTCAACGTCAACCAGCTGCTCACCAACGGCGACATCACGCTCTCTGGCGGCACGGACAAGCGCCAGTTCCAGGTGCGCGCCGCAGGTTCCTACACCCAGAACTTCGGCACCTCGGCCTCGATCACCACGATCAACCAGGGATCGCAGGTCCAGACCTACCGGTCCAAGCCGGGCGGCGGGATCGAGGCGCTGACCGCGCTCTACTTCGACTATACCGATCGCGAGATCGGCACCCAGTTGCGGGTCGGACGTCAGACCCGCAACACCCAGGGCGTGTTCGGACGCTTCGATGGTGCGCTCTTGGGCTGGCAGGCCACGCCCAAGCTGCGCTTCAACGCGGTAGGCGGCTTCCCGGTGTTTTCATCGCGGCAGATGAAAGTGCTCACCGAACGGCCCTTCTACGGCGTCAGCGTCGATGTCGGGGCAAAGCGCAGCCCGATCCAGACCACGCTCTACTGGTTTGATCAGCGCGCCAAGGGCGGCTTCACCGACCGCCGTTCGGTCGGGATTGAATCGCGGTTCCTGCGCAAGAGCTTCAACGCCTATGCATTGCTGGATTACAACGTCAATCTTGGCGATGTGAACATGGCGCTGCTGTCGCTGAACTACAGCTTCCCCGACGGATCGAACCTCAGCCTGATCGGGGACTACCGCAAGCAGCCGCTGCTGGGCACTGTCAACGCTCTCAACCAGATGATCGATCCGACCAACAACCGGATCGAAACACTGTCCGGACTGCGACCGTTCTTCACCGATGCCGAGATCAACCAGCTGGCGAAGGATCGCACGCTGGCGGCCAAGTCGCTGACGGCCACCTACTCGCGGCCGATCACGAAGAAGCTGCAGATGAGCGCGGACTTCTCGCTTACCGATACCGGCGGTACGCCGGGCACACCGGCAACCGCAGGGACCCAGGCGATCGACCCGATCCTGGCGGTCGGCAAGGAATACTTCTACGGCCTTCAGTTCATCGGCTCTGACCTGCTGATGACCAACGACATCTACATCCTGTCGGGCCGGTATGCCGATACCAGTACATCGCGCATCTACACCGCCGATTTCAACGCGCGCGTACCGGTAACGGACAAGTTCAGGCTCAGCCCGCGTGTGCGCTATGGCTACAGCAAGGACAAGATCACGCTGGCGACGCTCAATCCCGGCAACTTCAACCAGTTTCAGCCGACGATCCGGTTCAACTACTATCCGATCCGGCATTCGGAACTCGAGCTGGAGTTCGGCGGCAATTTCCAGTCGCGCAAGGTCTGGAATTCCACGTCGGCCGCCTATGGCACGATTGATGAAACGGGCTGGGTGCTCAGCGCGGGCTATCGCCTCGATTTCTAATCGGGTAGGCGGGCGCCCGTGGCGATTGAAGGAGACCGGAATTGATTGCTGAAGCGGGGCTTGCCGCCTTGTGGCTGGCCGGCGCAATGGCTCTGGCGCAACTGCTGCTCGGTGCCTTGGCAGTCGGGCGGGGTCAGGCTGCGCTGGCCCGGGCAATTGCTCCGGTTGCGGTGGTTCAGGCCGGACTCGTGTCGCTGGCCTTTATCTGTCTGGTGCTGGTCTTTGCCCGGTCCGACATGTCGGTGCTGCTGGTCGCTGCCAACAGCCATTCGGCCAAGCCGATGATCTACAAGATTTCGGGCAGCTGGGGGAACCACGAAGGCTCGATGCTGCTGTGGGTGACCATTCTTGGCGTAGCCGGAGCGACGATCGCCCTGTTCGAAAAGAAGCTGCGCGCCGATACCAAGCTGGCGACTCTGGCGGCCCAGGCAGCGATTGCGCTGGGCTTTTACGCCTTCCTGCTGTTCTCTTCGAATCCGTTCGCGCGGATCACAGGTGTGGCCGATGGGCAGGGCCTCAACCCACTGCTGCAGGACCCGGGTCTCGCCTTCCATCCCCCCACGCTCTACGCGGGCTATGTCGGCATGTCGGCAGCCTTTTCGTTCGCGGTGGGCGCACTGCTGACCCGCAACGTCAGCTCCGAATTCGCTCGGGCGATGCGGCCGTGGATTCTGGGGGCCTGGGTGTTCCTGACGATCGGCATTACCGCCGGATCCTATTGGGCCTATTACACGTTGGGCTGGGGCGGCTGGTGGTTCTGGGATCCGGTGGAGAACGCCTCGCTGATGCCCTGGCTGGCAGCGACCGCGTTGCTCCATTCGGTCACCGTGCTGGCGACGCGCGACGGCCTCAGGGCCTGGACCATCATGCTGTCGGTGCTGGCGTTCTCGATGTCGATGGTCGGGACCTTCCTGGTCCGATCGGGGATCCTCACCAGCGTGCACAGTTTTGCAGTCGATCCCACCCGCGGCGTCTTCATTCTGGGACTTCTGGCGTTGTATATCGGCGGCGCGCTGGTGCTGTTCGCTATGCGCGTCGGGACCGTCAGCGAAGGAACCCGCTTCGAACTGGTCAGCCGCGAGGCTGCGCTGGTTGTCAACAACCTGCTCCTGACCGTGATCCTGGTGATCGTGATGGCGGGTACGCTCTATCCGCTGGTTCTCGAAGCGCTGACCGGGGGCAAGATTTCGGTGGGCGCGCCCTATTTCAACGCCGCCGCCGGGCCGCTGGCTGTGATACTGATGGTGCTGATGGCCGCCGGGCCTCTGCTGCGTTGGCGCAGCGACCGTCCGCGCCTGGTGCTTGACCGGATGGGATTGGCGTTGTTCGCCGGGGCGGCGATGCTGTTCCTGCTGGCTCTGTTCGGCGGCATGATTGGCGTCCTGCCGCTGATGGGCCTGGTGGCTGCCGCGATCGTCGCTGTGGGCAGCCTTGCGCCGCTGTGGAAACGCAATCTGGCGCGGACACCGTTGTTCACCTGGGGCATGGTCCTGGCGCACCTGGGCTGTGCCGTCTCGATGGCCGGGATGGCCTGCGACGCGGCCTTCACCAAGGAAAACATGGTGGCCATGGCGGTCAACGAAACCCGCCCGATCGGACCCTTCGCAGTTACGCTGCTGGGTGTGCGCGAGGTTCCGGGACCGAACTACAAGGCGCTGGAGGCCGTGCTCTCGGTCACCAAGGGGCCGAACGGCGC
>JABFRE010000209.1 GCA_013141325.1 Novosphingobium sp. | reverse complement strand
AGTTCCAGCGTCTTGACCGCCAGATGGTCCAGCGAATTGACGTTGACCGCATACTTGGGCTGCTGGACCGTGACCGATACGGTCTGCGTCGCCAGTTTCAGCCAATAGCTGCGCCCGACGTGGAGCGGCTGATCGGCCATCCACACCAGCGTCGCCTCGAACTGGTCGGCGGCCTGCGGCGGGGCATCGGCGGCCGCGATCACTTGCCCACGCGAACAGTCGATCTCGTCAGCCAGGGTCAGCGTGACCGATTGTCCGGCAACCGCCACGTCCAGATCGCCGTCAAGCGTCACGATCCGCTCCACCGTGCTGGTCTTGCCCGAGGGCAGCACCCGCACCGCATCGCCGGGCCGCACGGTGCCGGCCGCGATCAGCCCGGCAAAGCCCCGGAAATCCAGGTTGGGGCGGTTGACCCATTGTACCGGCATCCGCAGCGCCCGGTCCTGATCGGCGACGCCATCCAACGCCACCGTTTCAAGATGCTCAATCAGGCTGGGCCCCGCATACCACGGCGTGTTGCCGCTGGCGGCAGTGATGTTGTCGCCCTTGAAACCGGAAATCGGCAGCGCGGTGAAACGGTCGATCCCGATGCTCTGGGCAAAGGCGGAATAGTCCGCGACAATCGCGTCGAACCGGGCCTGATCGTAGCCGACCAGGTCCATCTTGTTCACCGCGAGCACCAGGTGGCGGATTCCCAGCAGGTGGCACAGATAGGTGTGGCGCCGGGTTTGCGTGAGCACCCCCTTGCGCGCGTCGATCAGGATCACCGCCAGATCGGCGGTACTGGCCCCGGTCACCATGTTGCGGGTGTACTGTTCGTGCCCCGGGCAATCGGCCACGATGAACTTGCGCTTTTCGGTGTTGAAGAACCGGTAGGCGACATCGATGGTGATGCCCTGCTCGCGCTCGGCCGCCAGACCATCGACCAGCAGGGCGAAGTCGATCTCCTGCCCCTGGGTGCCCACCCGCCGACTGTCGTCTTCCAGCGCGGACAGCTGATCCTCGAAGATCATCTTGCTGTCGTAGAGCAGCCGCCCGATCAGCGTCGACTTGCCGTCATCGACACTTCCGCAGGTGATGAAGCGCAGCATGTCCTTGTGCTGGTGACGGGTCAGGTAAGCGTCGATATCCTCAGCGATGAGGGCGTCGGTGACATAGGCAGCATTGGGAGTCGAAGTGAGGGAGGGGCCGGTCATCAGAAGTACCCCTGCTGCTTCTTCACTTCCATCCCCGCCCCGCCGGCGTCCTTGTCGATCGCGCGGCCCTGGCGTTCGGAGGTGGTGGTGAGCAGGGTTTCCTGGATCACTTCGGACAGCGTGCTGGCGGTGCTTTCGACCGCGCCGGTCAGCGGATAGCAGCCCAGCGTGCGGAACCGGATCGAGCGATCCACCACCGCCTCACCCGGGCGCAGCGGAAAGCGGTCGTCGTCGACCATCAGCAGCAGCCCGTCGCGCTCAACCGTCGGGCGCGGGGCGGCGAAATAGAGCGGGACGATCGGAATGTCCTTCAGCTGGATGTATTGCCACACGTCCAGCTCAGTCCAGTTGGAGATCGGAAACACCCGGATGCTCTCACCCTTGTGCTTCCTGGCGTTGTAGAGGTTCCACAGCTCGGGCCGCTGGTTCTTCGGATCCCAGCCGTGGCTGGCGGTGCGGAAGGAGAATATCCGCTCCTTTGCCCGGCTCTTCTCCTCGTCGCGCCGCGCGCCGCCGAAGGCCGCGTCGAATTGCCATTTGTCGAGTGCCTGCTTCAGCCCTTCGGTCTTCCACAGATCCGTGTGCAGCACGCCGTGATCGAAGGGATTGATCCCCTGCGCCTCGGCCTCGGGATTGCGATAGACCAGCAAATCCATGCCGCTCTCCTTGGCCATCCGGTCGCGCAGATCGTACATCGCCCGGAATTTCCAGGTGGTATCAACGTGCAGCAGCGGAAACGGCGGCGGCGCGGGATAGAACGCCAGCCGCGCCAGATGCAGCATCACCGCAGAGTCCTTGCCCACCGAATAGAGCATCACCGGACGCTCCGCCTCTGCCACCACCTCGCGCAGGATGTGGATCGCTTCGGCTTCAAGCCGCTGAAGATGGGTCAGCGTGGTCGTCATCCTGCCGCCCCCTAACGGCATCGGCGTGGGAAGGCGACCATAGCATTTTCATCGGCGTTGCAAGCAGGGCTGTCAGCCCGCCAGCCGCACCAGGCTTTTCGCCAGCACGTCCAGCCCCTCGTTCACCAGGGCGTCGCTGGCGGTCAACGGCACCAGAAAGCGGATCACGTTGGAACGGATCCCGCAGGACAGCAGGATCAGGCCCTCATTGGCGCAGTCGGTGACCAGTGCCTTGGTCAGATCGGCATCGGGCTGATCTGCATCGCCGTCCCTTACCAGTTCGAGCGCGACCATCGCCCCGGGGCCGCGTACATCACCGATGCAGGTCAGCGAATTGGTGCGGCGCAGGTCGAGCAGCCGGGTCTTGATCAGCGCGCCGATTTCATCCGCACGTTCGCACAGGCGCTCCTCGGCGATCACGTCGAGCACGGCGAGGCCCGCCGCGCAGGCCATCGGCGGCCCGCCATAGGTGCCGCCAAGGCCTCCCGGAGCCGGTGCGTCCATGATCTCCGCCTTGCCGATCACCGCCGCAATCGCAAAGCCCCCGGCCATCGATTTGGCCACGGTCATCAGATCGGGCTGCACGCCCGAATGCTCGATCCCGAACATCCGTCCGGTGCGGGCAAAGCCGGTCTGGATCTCGTCGGCGATCAGCAGGATGCCGTGTGCATCGCACAGCGCCCGAAGCGCCTGCATGAAGGATGCCGAAGCCTGATAGAACCCGCCCTCGCCCTGGACCGGTTCGATGATGATCGCGCCGACATCCGCCGGATCGACATCGGCCTTGAACAGACTGTCGAGCGCGGCCAGGCTCTGCTCCTCGCTGACCCCGTGGTACGCGATCGGGAACGGCACGTGCCAGACATCGCCCGGAAAGGGCCCGAACCCGGCCTTGTAGGGCTGAACCTTGCCGGTCAGCGCCATGCCCATCATCGTCCGCCCGTGGAAGCCGCCCTTGAAGGCGATTACCGCCTTGCGCCGGGTGTGGGCGCGGGCGATCTTGACCGCGTTCTCCACCGCTTCGGCCCCGGTGGTGACGAAGATCGTCTTGCTGGGCTGGCCGGTGGGGGCAATCGCGTTGAGCCGCTCGGCCAGTTCGATGTAGGGGCGATAGGGGTTCACCTGGAACGAGGTGTGGGTAAAGGCATCCATCTGCGCCTTGACCGCCGCGATCACCTTGGGATGGTTGTGCCCGGTGTTGAGCACCGCGATCCCGCTGGCGAAATCGATATAGCGCCGGCCTTCGACGTCCCACATCTCGGCATTGCGGGCGCGCTCGATGAAACGCGGATGCATGGTCGAAACCCCGCGCGGCACCGCAGCTTCACGGCGGGCTTGAAGGTCGGCGTTGGTGGTCATCGGGGGTGTCCTGTCAGTCAACTGTGGCGAGCACTTCGGCCAGCTTGCCGAAGATTTCGTCGATATGGCCCTGCTCGACAATCAGCGGCGGCGACAGCGCGATGATGTCACCGGTCACGCGGATCAGCAGGCCGGCGTCGAACGCGCGGTGGAACACCTCCATCGCGCGCTTGCCCGGCGCGCCGGGACGCGGCTCCAGCTCGATCCCGCCGATCAGGCCGACGTTGCGGCAGTCGATCACGTGGCGCGTGCCGTTCAGCGAATGGACCGCCTTTTCCCACACGCTCTCAAGCTGTATCGCCTTTTCGAACAGGCCTTCTGCCGCATAGAGATCAAGCGTGGCGATCGCGGCGGCGGCGGCCAGCGGGTGGCCCGAATAGGTATAGCCGTGGAACAGCTCGATCCCCGGCGCGGCGCCCTCGACGATGGTATCGTGCACCGCGCGGCGCACCGCCACCGCCCCCATCGGCACGGCGGCGTTGGTCAGCCCCTTGGCCATGGTGATGATGTCAGGGGTGACACCGAACCGCTCGCTGGCGGTGGCCTTGCCGACCCGGCCGAACGCCGTGATGACCTCGTCGAAGATCAGCAGGATGTCGTGCTTGTCGCATAGCGCACGCAGCCGCTGGAGATAACCCTGCGGCGGGATCAGCACCCCGGTGGAACCCGCCACCGGCTCGACAATCACCGCGGCGATGGTATCCGCCCCGTGGAGCGCGACGATCCGCTCCAGATCGTCGGCCAGCTCCGCGCCGTGCGCCGGCAGGCCCCGGCTGAAGGCATTGCGCGCCAGATCGTGGGTGTGGCGCAGGTGATCGACGCCCGCGAGCAGCGTCCCGAACTGGCGCCGGTTGCCAACGATCCCGCCCACCGAAATCCCGCCGAAGCCCACCCCGTGATAGCCGCGCTCACGCCCGATCAGCCGGGTTCGCCCGCCCTGCCCGCGCGCCTTCTGATAGGCGAGCGCGATCTTGAGCGCGGTATCGACGCTTTCCGATCCCGAATTGGTGAAGAAT
>JABFRE010000043.1 GCA_013141325.1 Novosphingobium sp. | reverse complement strand
CGTCCGCCCCTGCCCGGGAAAGGAGGGCCGCATGAACCTCACCCGTGATCGCCTGCGCCAGGTCGGCTGGGCTGCCGTACTGCTGACCTGCGCCGCGCTGACCCTGGCGCTGACCTTCAAGGTCAACGCGGTGAAAAGCCAGGTCCGCCTGACCGAGCGCCAGATCGTGGCGCTGCGGCAGGACAAGATGTTCCTGGAGACCGAGTTCGAAACCCGCGCCAACCAACAGCAGCTGTCCTCGCTCAACGCTGTCGAATTCGGCTACCAGGCGCCCACGTCCGGGCAGTATCTGGAAGGCGAGCGCCAGCTGGCCGGCCTCGGCAAGCCGCGCGCGCCCGGCGCGCCCAGCCCGATCCGCGTGGCAAGCGCCGCACCGGTGGGCGAGGATGCGTCCGGCGCATTCCCGGCTATGGTTTCTCCGCTCAGCGGCAAGGCAATGGCTGCCGAACCGTCCAAGGACGGCTCCAGAAAGCCGATCACCGCCGCTACGCTGCGCGACCGGTTGAGCCAGGTCGACGGTCGGGGGGCTGCCCGCGAATGACCGCAATTGCCGTCTCGAGCGCTATCACTTCGGGCCGGGGCGAGCTTGTCAACGTGCGGCAGCGGACGCTGCTCGTAGCCAAATGGCGGATCCTTTGGGTGGTCGGCGCCTTTGCTCTGATTGCCCTCATCGCGCTGGTGCGGATCGCCTGGCTGGGCCTGTTCGAAGGTGCGCCGCAGCGCCAGGACGGTCTGGCCGCGCTGCTTCCGGAACGCGGCGATATCGTCGACCGCAACGGCGTGCCGCTGGCCCGCGCCTTTCCGGCCTATGCGCTGTGGTATAACCCGGCGGCGCTGGGCGGCGACGGTCCGCCGCTGGTCCACGGCCCGCGCGTGGTGGCCGAAGCGCTGGTGCGGGTCTTCCCCGACATGAACGCGGATCAGCTGACCGCGCGGCTGGCCGAAGGACGCCCGGGCTATCTGCGCCGGCGTCTGCTGCCCGAGGATGCCAACAGGATCCACGCGCTGGGCGAACCGGCGCTGGAATTCCCGCGCGAGATCGAGCGGTACTATCCGCAAGGCTCGATGGCGGCCCACGTGCTGGGCTTTGTCGGAGCCGACGGCCATGGCCACGTCGGGATGGAGCAGGTCTTCGACAAACGGCTGACCGATCCCGCCACCCGGGCGACGCCGGCGGTTCTTTCGCTCGACACCCGGGTGCAGGGCGCGCTGGAGGACGAATTGTCCAGGGGCATGCTCGATGCGGCGGCCAAGGGTGCGGCCGGGATCGTGCTCGATGTCGATACCGGCGAAGTCGTGGCGCTGGCCTCGCTTCCGGCCTTCAATCCCAATCTGATCGACCGCGCGGGTGAGGCCAACATCTTCAACCGGGTGACCAATCAGGTCTACGAGCTGGGTTCCACCTTTAAGCCGATCTCGATCGCCGCCGCGATCGACGCCGGGGTTGTGACCGATATGGCGCGCCGTTATCAGGCGAACCGCCCGCTGGAGATCGGCGGCTTCCAGATCCGGGACAGCCACGCCTTCGGCGGTTCGCTCAACGTGCCCGAAGCGTTGATCCATTCGTCCAACATCGTCACCGCCCAGGTCGCCGATCAGCTGGGCAGTGCGCGGCTCAACGCGACGATGCGCGCGCTTGACATGAACCAGCGTCCGGGGATCGAACTGCCCGCGCGCGGTTTTCCGATCTGGCCCGATGGCGACTGGTCACGGATTACGACCATGACCGTATCCTATGGCCACGGCATCGCGGTCACCCCGCTGCACCTGGCCAGCGCCTATGCGGCGATGGTCAACGGCGGGGTCTGGCGGCCGGCCACGCTGATGAAGGTCGAGCCCGGCAAGGCCAATCCCGGCCGCCGGGTGTGGAAGGCCTCGACCAGTGCACGGATGCGTCAGCTGCTGCGGATGATCGTCGATCTGGGCACGGGCCGCAAGGCCAATGCGCCCGGCTACCGCGTAGGCGGCAAGACCGGATCGGCCGAAAAGCCGGGGGCGGGCGGATACCGTAAAACCTCGCTGGTCGCGACCTTCGCTGCGGCTTTCCCGATGGATCACCCGCGCTATGTGGTGATCGCCATGCTCGATGAGCCGCAGGGCACCTCCGCCACCTGGGGCCAGCGCACCGCGGCGTTCAATGCCGCGCCGATCGTCGGACGGGTGGTGCCGCGGATCGGGCCGCTGCTGGGGGTGATGCCTGACGATACCCGCGACGTCGATATCTCGGACCTGGCCCCGCTGGTGGCCAACGGGAACGGCGAATGAAGCTGGGGGCGCTGGCCGAGCAGGCGGGAATCGCACTGACGGGCGGCGCGGATACGGCGGTCACCGGCTTTGCCATCGACAACCGCAAGGTTGCCCCCGGCACCGTGTTCGGCGCATTTCAGGGTGCGGCCTTCAACGGCGAGGACTTCATCCCAGCGGCCATTGCTGCCGGTGCGGTGGCCGTCGTCGCCCGGCCCGAGGCGCGGGTGGACGGGGCGATCCACATCGCCAAACCCGATCCGCGCCGCAGCTTTGCGCTGCTGGCCGCCGGCTTCTTTCAGCCGGTGCCGGACACCATCGTCGCGGTCACCGGGACCAACGGCAAGACCTCCACCGTCGAGATGACCCGTCAGATCTGGCGCATGGCCGGACACCGCTCCGCCTCGATCGGCACGCTGGGGGTCACCACCAGCGACGAGAGCATTTCAACCGGACTGACCACGCCCGATATCGTCACGTTTCTTGCCAACATGCACGGCCTCTGCCGCGAAGGGGTCAGTCATGTTGCCTACGAGGCATCGAGCCACGGTCTGTCGCAGTACCGCAACGAAGGGCTGCGCGTGGCGGCCGGCGCGTTCACCAACCTCAGCCGGGATCACCTCGACTACCACACGGACATGGAAGACTATTTCGCGGCCAAGATGCGGCTGTTCGATGAAGTGGTCGAACGCGATGGAACCGCCGTCATCTGGGCCGACGATGCCTGGTCGTCACGCGCAGTGGACCGTGCGCGCAGCGGGGGGCTGCGCGTGTTCAGCGTGGGACAGGGCGGGCAGGCGATCCGTCTCCTCGCCCGCACCCCGACCCAGCTGGGCCAGGTGCTCGAGATCGAATGGGAAGCGACGGTGCGCAAGCTCAACCTGCCACTGATCGGGGCCTATCAGGCCGCCAATGCGCTGGTTGCAGCCGGGCTGGTGATCGCCACCGGCGGCGATCCGGTCCAGACCTTTGACGCGCTGACCCGCCTGCAACCGGTGCGCGGACGGCTGGAACGCGCGGCCATCGCCCGCAGCGGCGCGCCGGTTTATGTCGACTATGCCCACACGCCTGACGCCCTGGAAGCCGCCATTGCCGCGCTGCGCCCGCACTGCACGGGACGGTTGATCGTGGTCTTCGGTGCAGGGGGCGACCGCGATCACGGCAAACGGCCCCAGATGGGAAGGGTCGTTGCGGAACACGCCGATCTGGGCATCGTTACCGACGACAATCCGCGCGGCGAGGACCCCGCAGCGATCCGAACGATGATGATGGCCGGCGCAGCCGGTACCCTGCGCGAAGTCGCTGATCGCCGCGCCGCCATCGCCGCCGCGATTGCCGAAGCCGGGCCGGGCGACATCGTGATGGTGGCAGGCAAGGGCCACGAACAAGGTCAGATTGTAGGGACGGGAGCGGCCATGCGCGTTCTGCCGTTCGATGACGTGGCCGTTGCCAGGGAGTGCGCTGCCCCTCCCGGGAGGGAAAACAGATGAATGCCTTTGCCCGGATTCTCGAATGGCCGGTCCTGCCCGACGACGCCCGTCCGCTGGCGCTGTGGGACGCGGTGGAAATCGCCCGCGCCACTGGCGGGGTGGCGGTGGGCGAATTCCAGGTCGCCGGTGCCGATATCGACAGCCGCGACGTGATCGACGGCGACCTGTTCTTCGCGCTGAAGGGCGAGGCGATGGACGGCCACCGCTTTGTCGACACCGCCTTCGCCAAAGGGGCCGCAGCCGTGGTGGTGGACCGCCCGGTCGAGGGTCCGCACGTGCTGGTCAACGATACATCAAGTGCACTTGAGCTTCTTGCCAAAGCCGCCCGAAACCGGGCCGATGCGACGATTATCGGGGTGACCGGCTCGGTCGGCAAGACCGGGGTCAAGGAAGCGATCTTTGCCGCGCTCGACCGGGCGAGCCGGGGCCGGGCACACCGGTCGGTCAAGAGCTACAACAACCATGTCGGCGTTCCGCTCAGCCTGGTGCGAATGCCCGCGCGCAGCAAGTACGGCGTGTTCGAAATGGGCATGAACCACAAGGGCGAGATCGCCGCGCTGACCCGCCTGGTGCGCCCGCACGTGGCGGTGGTCACCACGATCGCCCCGGCTCATATCGAGATGCTCGGCAGCGAAGCGGCGATTGCCGATGCCAAGGCCGAAATCTTCGAAGGGCTGGAGCCGGGCGGCGTCGCGATTATTCCGGCCGACAGCCCGCACTTCGCGCGGCTGCGCGACGCGGCGCAGCGCTGCGGCGCGGCGGTGGTGTCGTTCGGACGGACTGCGCACGCCGATGTCCGCCTGCTGGACGCGGTGTCCGCGCCGGGCGGCGGTTCGCTGGTTACCGCCGATCTGGGTGACCGGCGAGTCTGCTACACCGTCGCGGCGCCCGGCGATCACTGGATCGCCAATTCGCTGGCGGTGATGGCGGCGGTACGGGCAGCGGGCGGCGATCTGGGTGCGGCCGGGCTGGCGCTGGCCGAGCTCCAAGGACTCAAGGGGCGCGGCGCACGCAGCGAGGTTGCCGCACCACGCGGCGACGGATCGGGCACGGCGCTGGTGATCGACGAAAGCTACAACGCCAACCCGGCGTCGATGCGCGCCACCTTGGCGCAGCTGGGGGCAACGCCGGCGCGCCGCCGGATCGCGGTGTTGGGGGCAATGAAGGAACTGGGCGAACACGGCCCGGCCTACCACGCCGCGCTGATCGAGCCGATCGCCGCCGCCGGGATCGACCGGCTGTTCCTGGTGGGCGACGAGATGCAGGCGCTGGCGGACGAATTGGGGAAAGCGCCGCGTGGCGCGCTTGGCAAGCCGATTCCCTTCGCCCATTGCACCTCTGCGGCGGCGGCGCTTGAGGCGCTTGCGCGGTTTGGCGTCGAAGGCGGAGACGCCCTTCTCGTCAAGGGATCGAATTCGGTCGGGCTTGGCGCCGTGGTTGCCGCGCTCGTCAAGCAGGAAGGTTAGGGTCAGGCATGCTGTACCTGATCGCGCAGTATTTTCATTTCGAGGGCCTCGCGAACCTGATCCGCTACCAGACGTTTCGCGCGGGCGCCGCGCTGATGACGGCGCTGGTGATCGGACTGGTGATCGGCCCGCGCTTCATCAACATGCTGCGGGTGCGCCAGGGCAAGGGTCAGCCGATCCGCGAGGACGGGCCGCAAAGCCACCTGGCCAAGCGTGGCACGCCTACCATGGGCGGGTTGATGATCCTGATTTCGCTGGTCATCTCGATGCTGCTGTGGATGGACCTGACCAACCCGTTCGTCTGGGCCTGTCTGGCGGTGACCGCCGGGTTCGGCCTGATCGGGTTCCTCGACGATTACGACAAGGTCAAGAAACGCAGCACCGCCGGGGTTTCCGGGCGGGCGCGGCTGGCGGGCGAATTTCTGGTCGCCGGAATCGCCGCGTGGCTGATCGTCAGCCAGATCAACACCAACCTCTACGTCCCGTTCCTGTCGAACCGCTATATCCCGATGGGGCCGCTGTACTATGTGTTCGCGGCGGTGGTGATGGTCGGCTTCGGGAATGCCGTGAACCTCACCGACGGGCTCGACGGCCTCGCCGCCATGCCGGTGGTGATCGCGGCGGGCACCTTTGCGATCATCGCCTATCTGGCAGGCCGTGCCGACTTCGCCCACTATCTGGGCATCCCTCACGTGCCGCGCGCCGGCGATCTGGCGATCCTGTGCGCGGCGATCATGGGGGCCTGCCTGGCCTTCCTGTGGTTCAACGCTCCCCCGGCGGCGGTGTTCATGGGCGATACCGGCAGTCTGGCGCTCGGCGGTGCACTGGGGGCGATTGCGGTCGCTTCGCACCACGAGATCGTGCTGCTGATCGTCGGCGGGCTGTTTGTGGCCGAAACCGCATCGGTGATCATCCAGGTGGCGGTGTACAAGCGAACCGGCAAGCGGGTGTTCAAGATGGCCCCGATCCACCACCACTTCGAGCAGCTTGGCTGGAAGGAATCGACCGTGGTAATCCGCTTCTGGATCGTCTCGATCATCCTCGCCATGATCGGCCTGTCGACGCTCAAGCTCAGATGATCGCTTCGCCCGTCTTCGCCGGAAAGCGCTACGCCGTGCTCGGCCTTGCCCGCTCGGGCATGACCGCGGCGGAGAGCCTGCTGGCGAGCGGAGCGCTGGTAACCGCGTGGGACACCCGCGAAGAGCCGCGCCGGGCGCTGGAAGGCCGGGTAGAGCTCGCCGATCCGGCGCTGATCGACCTGACCGGCTATGCCGGAGTGGTGGTCTCTCCGGGGGTGCCGCTGAACACCCATCCGATCGCGGCCCATGCGGCCGGCTTTGGCGTGCCGGTGATCGGCGATATCGAACTTTTCGCGATTGCCCGCCCCAGTCTGCCCGCGCACCGGGTGGTGGGGATCACCGGGACCAACGGCAAGTCGACCACCACCGCGCTGGTCCACCACATCCTGCAAAGCGCCGCGCTGCCGGTGCGGATGGGGGGCAACATCGGCCTGCCGGTGCTGGGACAGAACCCGCTGAACCCGGGCGGAGTCTATGTGCTGGAACTGTCGAGCTATCAGATCGACTTGACCCACAGTCTCGCCTGCGAAGTTGCCGCGCTGCTCAACCTGACGCCCGATCACCTTGACCGCTATGACGGGTTCACAGGCTACGCCGCGTCGAAGGCGCGGCTGTTCGCGATGCAGCGGCCCGATCAGGTTGCAGTTTTCGGAACGAGCGATCCCAAGACCCAGTCGATCGCCCAGCGCGAGGCGCAGCTGCGCGGTGGCCAGCGGGTGCGCAGCGTCGATGGCAGCGATCTGGCCGCGTTGCAGGATCAGTGGCCTTCGCTGCAGGGGCCGCACAACCTGCAGAACGCCGCCGTCGCCGTGGCAATTGCCGAGGCGCTGGGGCTGACCGCGATGCAGTGGCGCCCCGCGCTCTCCAGTTTTCGCGGTCTGCCGCACCGGATGGAGCGTGTCGCCGAAGCGGGCGGCGTGATGTACATCAACGACAGCAAGGCGACCAATCCCGCCTCGGCCGCTCCGGCCCTGGCGGCCTTTCCGCCGAGTCCGGAACGGCGAGTCCACTGGATCGTCGGCGGACTACCGAAGGGCGACGAGCTCGACGAATGCGAGCCCTATTTCGGCAATGTTGCGGCAGCCTATACAATCGGCGACGCCGGACCGCGCTTTGCCGATCTGCTGGCCTCCTACACCAAGGTCACCCGCAGCGAGATGATGTGCGATGCGATCCGTCAGGCCAAGGAGGCGGCCCGGCCCGGCGATGTGGTGCTGCTTTCGCCGGCCTGCGCCAGCTTCGACCAGTTCCGCGACTATGAAGCGCGCGGCGATTCCTTCCGCCAGATCGTCCACGCCCTGATTGAAGCCGACCGCGCGGACGGTACCGGCAAAACGCATAGCGGAGATCCCTGCTGATGGCGTCGAACCCGCCCTTTATTCCCAGCGCCGGGCGCAGCGCCAGCGAGACCGCGCTGAGCGTGCACCGCCGCCGGACGCGGCGCAGCGAGCTGGCCATCTGGTGGCGTGAGATCGACCGGGTGCTGCTGGTGCTGGTGCTGGTGCTGATGGCGATCGGCGCAGTTGCGGTCGCGGCCTCGTCCCCGGCCTCGGCGCGGCGGCTGTCGACCGCCAAGGTGCGGCTGGACGACCTGCACTTTTTCTACATCCATCTGCGCTGGCAGGTCCTGGGGCTGATCGCGATGTTCGGCGCCTCGATGCTTCCGCGTGAGCGGGCGCGCCAGGCGGGAATCCTGCTGGGCTTTGCCATGATGGTGGCGCTGATGCTGGTGCCGGTGGCCGGCTTTTCGGTCAACGGTGCGCGGCGCTGGCTCAATCTCGGCTTCTCGCTCCAGCCGTCCGAAGCGCTCAAGCCGGCCTTTGCGATCGTCATCGCCTGGATCCTCAGCTGGCGGGCGCGCGATCCCAGGATTCCGGTGATCGGGATCGCCACCGGGATCATGGCGATGATCGCGCTGTTTCTGATGATGCAGCCCGATTTCGGATCGACCGTGTTGTTCGCGGGTGTCTGGTTCGTGATGATCCTGATGTGCGGGATTCCGGTGAAACGCATTCTCGCTGCCTGCGGGGCAGGGGTCGCCGGACTGGTGCTGGCCTACATGTTCTACGAAAACGGCCGCAACCGGATCGACGCCTTCCTGGGTGGTGGCACCGCCTTCGATCAGGTCGATCTGGCGCAGCGGACCCTGCTGTCGGGCGGCTGGGGCGGGACCGGCCTGTGGCTGGGCACGCGCAAGCTGGGCCTGCCCGAAGCGCACACCGACTATATCTTTTCGGTGATCGGTGAGGAGTTCGGCCTGCTCGCCTGCGCGGTGATCGTGGTACTCTATCTTGCGGTCGTGCTCAGGGTGATGCTGCGGCTGCTCGAGGAGGAAGACCTGTTCACTACCCTGGCTGCGGCGGGCCTTACCGCGCAGCTGGGCGGACAGGCGTTCATCAACATTCTGGTCAACCTGCAACTGTTCCCGTCCAAGGGCATGACCCTGCCGCTGATTTCCTATGGCGGATCGTCTACGATTGCACTGTGTCTGGGGGTGGGCTTCCTCATCGCGATCACCCGGCGTAATCCCTTCCTCAAGCGCGAGGGGTTCAGTCTTCGCGCAGCAGGAGTTGTCAAATGAGCGGGGTGAGCCGTCACTATCTGCTGGCTGCCGGGGGCACCGGCGGGCACCTGATCCCGGCCTTTGCGCTGGCGGTGGAGCTGGAAGCGCGCGGGCATCACGTGGCGCTGATCACCGACGCGCGCGGCGCCAAGCTGCCGGGCAAGCCGGACTCGCTGGTGACCCATGTCCTGCCGGCCGGGCGGATCGGCAAGAACCCGCTGCATTGGCCCAAAGGGATCGAGGCGATCCTTGAAGGCAAGCGGATGGCGCTGAGGCTGTTCGAGAGCTTTCAGCCCTCGGCGGTGATCGGTTTTGGCGGCTATCCTGCGTTCCCTGCGCTGTGGGCGGCCACTTCGGCGCGGATACCCAGCGTGATCCACGAACAGAACGCGGTGCTGGGCCGGGTCAACCGCTTCTTCGCCGGGCGGGTCAACGCAATCGCCACGTCGTACCGCGAGGTGCACCGGCTGGCGGCGAAGCACGCCGGCAAGGTCCATCTGGTCGGCAATCCGGTACGCGCCGAAGTGCTGGCGCTGCGCGAGCGGCCGTTCCCGGCCTTTGCCGAAGACGGCCTGTTGCGGGTGCTGGTCACCGGGGGCAGCCAGGGCGCGGGGATCCTGTCCGAAGTGGTGCCCGATGGCCTGGCCATGCTGCCGCCCGCACTGCGCGGCCGCCTGCAGGTGACCCAGCAATGCCGCCCCGAAGATATCGAAGCCGTGCGGGGGCGCTATGCCAGCCACGACATTCCCGCCGAGCTTGGGACCTATTTCGAGGATATGGCCAGCCGGCTGGCCGATGCCCACCTGTTCATCGGCCGCGCCGGGGCCTCGACCGTCGCTGAACTGACCGCAGTGGGCCGCCCGGCGATCCTGGTCCCGCTGCCGATCGCGACCGACGATCACCAGGCCTTCAACACCGCCGAAGTTACCGCGCTGGGCGGGGCGCGGATGATCCGGCAGGACCGCTTCACCGCCGCCGAACTGGCCAAGCAGATCCAGGCGATCGCGATGAACCCGGAAACGCTGGCGACCGCCGCCCATGCGGCGTGGAACTGCGGCTATCCCGACGCGGTCCGCGATCTGGCCGATCTGGTCGAAAGCTTTGGCGGCGCGCCGATGATGGACGTGATCCAGGTCGCGCGCAGCGTTTCGGCGCAAGGGCAGGAGCAGGTGGCGTGAAGCGCGCACTGCGCCAGACCGGCGGCGGGCGCATGCCCACCGATATCGGCACTATCCACTTTGTCGGGATCGGCGGGATCGGCATGTCGGGCATTGCCGAGGTGATGAACAACCTGGGCTATACCGTGCAGGGCAGCGACATTGCCGAAGGCTATGTGGTCGAAGGACTGCGCGCGCGCGGGATCAAGGTTTCGATTGGCCATGCCGCCCAAAATCTGGGCGATGCCGCCGTGGTCGTCACCTCGACGGCGGTGAAGCGCAACAACCCGGAGGTGGTCGCCGCGCTGGAACACCGCGTGCCGGTTGTTCGCCGCGCCGAAATGCTGGCCGAGCTGATGCGGCTGAAGCGCACGGTCGCGGTGGCGGGCACCCACGGCAAGACCACTACGACCAGCCTCGTCGCGGCGCTGCTTGACGCGGGTGGGGTCGATCCCACCGTCATCAACGGCGGGATCATCAACAGTTACGGATCGAACGCGCGGCTGGGCGAAAGCGAATGGATGGTGGTCGAGGCGGACGAGAGCGATGGCTCGTTCCTGCGGCTCGACGGGACCATCGCGATCGTCACCAACATCGATCCCGAGCATCTGGAACACTACGGCACCTTCGATGCGATCAAGGACGCCTTTGTCGAATTTATCGAGAACGTGCCCTTCTATGGCTGCGCGGTGCTGTGCATCGACCATGCCGAGGTTCAGGCGATCATCCCCAAGATCCGCGACCGCCGCGTGGTGACCTATGGCTTTTCCGCCCAGGCCGACGTGCGGGGTGAGAATGTGACGCCCTATCCCGGCGGCAACCGCTTCGACGTCGCAATCCGCGAACGCGACGGTTCGGTCCGCCGGATCGAGGGGATCGACCTGCCGATGCCCGGCCGCCACAACGTCCAGAACGCGCTCGCCGCAGTGGCCGTGGCGGTCGAAATGGGCGTGTCGGATGCGTTGATCTGCACCGGCTTTGCCACGTTCACCGGGGTCAAGCGCCGCTTCACCAAGGTGGGCGAAGTGGGCGGTATCACAGTGATCGACGATTACGGCCACCACCCGGTCGAAATCCGCGCCGTGCTGGCCGCCGCGCGCGAAGGCGTGGGTACGGGCCGCGTGATCGCCGTGGTCCAGCCGCACCGCTTTACCCGGCTGCGCGACCACCTCGATGATTTTTCGGCCGCCTTCAACGATGCCGACATGGTTTACGCCGCGCCGGTCTATGCCGCTGGCGAGGCTCCGATCGACGGTGTCGATTCCGCTGCCATGGTCGAAGGGATGAAGGCCCGCGGCCACCGCAACGCGCAGACGATTGCCGGGCCTGACGCTTTGGCCGATGCGCTGGCCGAAGCGGCGCAATCGGGCGACATGGTGGTCTGCCTCGGCGCGGGCGACATCACCAAATGGGCTGCCGGTCTGGCCGAAGCGATCAAAGTGCGGAGGGACGCATGATTGCCGATGCACTGCCCAAGGTTGCTGGCAAGCTGACCCCCAACGCCCCGCTCGCACCGCTGGTGTGGTTCAAATCCGGCGGCGCGGCTGAGTGGCTGTTCGAGCCGAAGGACTGTGCCGACCTGCAAGCCTTCCTGCGCGATCTTCCCGCCGATGTACCTGTCATGCCGCTCGGCCTCGGCTCCAACCTGATCGTCCGCGACGGCGGGGTTCCGGGCGTGGTGGTGCGGCTGGGCAAGGCCTTTGCCAAGGTCAGCAGAAGCGCCGAGCTGACGCTCGATTGCGGGGCCGGGGCTTCGGGAATTCTCGTTTCGTCCACCGCCCGCGATTCCGGCATTGCCGGACTTGAATTCCTGCGCTCAATCCCCGGCACGGTCGGCGGCTTCGTGCGGATGAACGGCGGGGCCTATGGCGGCGAGGTCAAGGACATTCTGGTCGATTGTGACGTGGTGCTGCGCGATGGCAGCCTGCGCACCCTGCCGGCCGGGGCGCTGCACTACACCTACCGGCACAGCGAACTGCCCGACGGCGCAATCGTCGTCGCGGCACGGTTCAAGGGCCGCGCGGGCGATCCCGCCGCGATCCAGGCCGAAATGGATCGCATCTCCGCCAGCCGCGAAGCCAGCCAGCCGCTGCGCAGCAAGACCGGCGGCAGCACCTTCAAGAACCCGGAAGGCCACAAGGCCTGGCAACTGGTCGATTCTGCCGGATGCCGCGGACTGACCGTCGGCGGGGCACAGGTCAGCGAAAAGCACTGCAATTTCCTGCTCAACCTGGGCGACGCCACCAGCGCCGATATCGAGGCCTTGGGCGAGGAAGTGCGGAGGCGGGTGAAACAGAATTCGGGCGTCGAGCTTGAGTGGGAAATCCAGAGAGTAGGCCGAGCAAAGTGACACTCCCCAAACTCCACATCGCGGTCCTGATGGGCGGGTGGTCAAACGAGCGGCCGGTGTCGCTGATGAGCGGCGAGGGCGTGGCTGCCGCGCTGGAGGAGCGCGGGCACCGCGTCACCCGGATCGATATGGGCCGCGACGTCGCCCAGCGCCTTGCCGAAACCGCGCCCGATGTGGTGTTCAATGCGCTCCACGGCACGCCCGGCGAAGACGGGACGGTGCAGGGGATGATGGATCTGATGGGGCTGACCTATACCCATTCGGGCCTCGCCACCTCGGTGATCGCGATCGACAAGGAACTGACCAAGCAGGCGCTGGTGCCGCACGGGATTCCCATGCCGGGCGGGCGAATTGTCGATACGGTGGAAATTCACGAAAAGGATCCGCTGGAGCGGCCCTATGTGCTGAAGCCGGTCAACGAAGGCTCTTCGGTTGGCGTCGCGATCGTCACCAAGGACAGCAATTACGGCAACCCGATCAGCGCAGAGGCCAAGGGACCGTGGCAGGAGTTCGACAGGCTGTTGGCCGAACCCTATATCCGAGGGCGCGAGCTGACCACGGCGGTGCTGGGCGGTAAGGCCTTGATGGTCACCGAGCTAAAGCCCAAATCGGGCTTCTACGATTTCGACGCAAAGTACACCGAGGGGATGACCGAGCATGTCTGCCCGGCCGAAATTCCCGAGGAGGTCGAGAAAGCCTGCCTCGACCTGGCGCTGCGCTGCCATCAGCTGCTGGGCTGCAAGGGCTGCAGCCGCACCGATTTCCGCTGGGATGACGAGCGCGGGCTGGAGGGGTTGTTCGTGCTGGAAACCAATACCCAGCCGGGGATGACCCCGCTCAGTCTGGTTCCCGAGCAGGCCAAGCACCTTGGCATCGACTACGGCGAACTGGTCGAGATCATCATTGCCGATGCCCTTGCGGCGAAGAAGGGGGCAGCATGAGCCAGAAGATCCGGCGCGGCGGGAAAAGCGTTCGCAAGACGGCGGCAGCGCAGGGCAAGGCCCGGCAGGTCCGCGCTGCGCGCGCGCGCACCGGCTCCGCCTTCGATGCGGTGATGAGCTGGTTGCCGTTCAGCGAGGCTCAGCTGCACCGCATCTTTCTGGCCGCGATCTTGGGCGGCGCGGTGGTGCTGGCGTGGATGGTAGCCAGCTTTGCGGGAGTTCCGGCCATGGCCCAGCAGCAGCTGGCCGCCGTGGCGCACGATGCCGGGTTCGAGGTCCGGCGGATCAACGTGCGCGGGACCAAGAACCTCAACGAGCTCAAGGTCTATCAGCTGGCGCTGGGCGATAACAAGCGGGCGATGCCGCTGGTCGATATCCACGCGCTGCGCGCCAAATTGCTGGAACTGTCGTGGGTCGACGATGCCCGCGTTTCGCGCCAGCTGCCCGATACGCTGGTGGTCGACATCGTCGAGCGCAAGTCCGCCGCCGTGCTCAGGAAGGCGGACCGTCTGGTGCTGATCGACGCAACCGGGCATGAGCTGGAAGTGGTTTCGGACCAGCGCGCCAAGGGCAAGCTGGTGGTCTCGGGCCCCGGTGCCGGCAAGCAGATTGAGGCGCTGGCCGCGCTGCTGGCCGCCGCGCCGGCGATCAAGCCGCAGGTCCGCGAGGCCGAATGGATCGGCAACCGGCGCTGGAACCTGACCTTCAAGACCGATCAGGTGCTGGCCCTGCCCGAAGGCGGCGGGCAGTCGGCCAAGGCGCTGATGACCTTTGCCCGGCTGGACGGGGTAAACCGCCTGCTGGGAGGCAAGGTCGCCGCGTTCGACATGCGTGCGCCGGACCGGATCTATCTCAGGGTGCCGGGCCGCACCGACCCGGTTGAACAGCCGGTGGCCCGGGCCAGCGCCACTACCGCGGCCGCCGATGCGCGGCCCACGGGTGAGGCCAAGCCTGCTACCAAGGGGGAACAGAACTGATGGCCCAGCCGCGTATTTCCAAGGTGTTCGGGGCAGTCAACATCGGCTCGTTCCGGATCTCTGCCATGGTCGCCGGGCTCACCGAAACCGGGGAAATGGTGGTGCTGGGCTCGTTCCACCGCGCCGCGCAGGGGATCAAGCGCGGTTACGTGACCGATATGCAGGCCGCCACCTATGCCGTGCGCGATGCGGTCGAACGGGCCGAGCGGATCGCCAACACCGCCGTCACCAGCGTGTGGATCGGCGCCTCGGGCGCAGGCCTCGCCAGCCAGGTCGCGCAGGTGGAAGTCGACATCGGCGGGCGGCGGATCGAAGCGGAGGATATCGAGCATCTGCTGGTCTCGGCGCGCGATGTGATCCAGCCCGACGGGCGGATGGTGCTCCACGCCCAGCCCGCGCACTACACGCTCGACGGGGCCGACGGGGTGGCCGATCCCAAGGGGCTCCACGCAGAACGGCTGGGGGTCGACATCCACGTGATGCTGGCCGATGGTGCGCCGGTGCGCAATATCACCGAAGCGGTGCAGAATGCGCATCTCGACGTCGAGGCGGTGATTGGCTCACCTATCGCGGCGGGCCACGCCTGCCTGACCGCCGAGGAACGCGAGCTGGGGGTGGCGCTGGTCGAATTCGGCGCCGAGGTAACCAACGTTTCGGTTTATGCGGCGGGGATGCTGCTGGGGCTGGTGACGATCCCGATGGGCTCAGGCGATATCACCGATGCCGTGGCCAGCGCTTTCGGAATCCGGCGTTTTCAGGCCGAGCGACTTAAATGCGTTCACGGTTCAGCGATTGCCAGCCCGGCCGATCACCGCGAGATGATCCCGGTCAACGCCCCCGGCGAAGAGGGCAGCGGGCCGCTCGCCCGCCATGCCGACGACAAGAACAGGGTCCCCCGGGCCGAGCTGATCTCGGTCATCACCACCCATCTGGCGCGGTGGATGGAGGAAGTGAACAAGGCCTTGAAAGGGCTGGGTTTTACCGGCCAACGCGGGCAGCTGGTGGTGCTGACCGGCGGCGGGGCGGAGCTGGCGGGGCTGGCCGACTATGCCCAGGCCTCGCTCGGCAAGCCGGTGCGGATCGGCAAGCCGCTGCATATCAAGGGCTTGGCCGAAGCCCATGCCACGCCGGGATTTTCGACGCTGGCGGGGCTGGTGCTCTATGCCGCAGCCGATCCGATCGACATCCGCGCGATCGGCCCGCGTCAGCAGGATACCTTCCGCTACGCCGGAATGGGACTGGTCAACCGCGTGTTCCGCGCGGTGAAGGAGTATTTTTGAGCCCGGCAGCCGCCGAAACGGCTGTGGACAACGGGATATTCGGCTTTGATTCGCCGATTCGAACGGTGCAAGAGTCGAAAATCTAGTTTTTTGTGCATTCGCGTGCCTGTGTGGAGAGCGCCATGAGCATCAATATCGGACCGCCGGCTGTGGAAGAACTCCGCCCCCGGATCACTGTGATCGGAGTGGGTGGGGCTGGCGGCAACGCTATTGCCAACATGATTTCCGCCGGGATCGAGGGGGTCGATTTCATCGTTGCGAACACCGATGCCCAGGCGCTCAACAACTCGATTGCCGAGCACCGCATCCAGTTGGGGCCGGATATCACCCAGGGCCTTGGCGCTGGTTCGCGCCCCGAAGTGGGCCGGGCTGCGGCAGAGGAAACGCTGGCCGAGATCGACCGCGCGCTTGACGGGGTGCACATGTGCTTCATCGCGGCAGGCATGGGCGGCGGTACCGGCACCGGCGCCGCGCCGGTGGTGGCCAAGGCAGCGCGCGAAAAGGGCGTGCTGACCGTGGGCGTTGTGACCAAGCCGTTCCTGTTCGAAGGCACCCGGCGGATGCGCTCCGCCGATGCCGGGATCGAGGAGCTGCAGCGCCATGTTGATACGCTGATCGTGATCCCCAACCAGAACCTGTTCCTGGTCGCCAAGGCGGAAACAACCTTCAAGGAAGCCTTCCAGCTGGCCGACGAGGTGCTTCAGCAGGGTGTGCGTTCGATCACCGATCTGATGGTCATGCCGGGCCTGATCAACCTCGACTTTGCCGACGTCCGCTCGGTCATGGCCGAAATGGGCAAGGCGATGATGGGCACCGGCGAAGGCCAGGGCGAAAACCGTGCACTCGAAGCCGCGGAGAAGGCCATCGCCAACCCGCTGCTCGACGGTGTTTCGATGCAGGGGGCCAAGGGGGTGATCATCTCGATCATCGGCGGCGAGGACATGAAGCTGCTGGAAGTCGACGAGGCCGCGAACCACATCCGCGAGCTGGTCGATCCCAACGCCAACATCATCTGGGGCAGCGCCTTCAATCCCGATTTGCAGGGCAAGATCCGCGTCTCGGTGGTCGCCACCGGGATCGAGCAGACCGCCCAGCAGGCCGAAGACGCCTCGCGACCGCTCAACCTCTCGTCCTCGCGCGGGCCGGTCCGTCCCGCGATGGCCGCGCCGGCTTCTGAAGCCGAGCCGCTGTTCAACCGCGATGCGGCCTCCAGCCCGAGCGAGCCGGAAGCGCCGGTCGTCCCTGAAGCCGCACCGGAAGTGCTTCCTCCCGAAGCGCCTGCTGCGGCTGTGGACGATGACGATTGGGATATCCCCGCGGGTTCGGCGATTGTCGAGGGCGATGCGGCCGAACCGCTCGAGCTCGAACTCGAAGCCGAGCACGCTGTCGTCGACGCAGCTGCCGCCGAAGACGGCGACGCGTCCGATGAACTGCTGCTCGATGCCTCGCGTCTGCATGACGAGGATGCCCCGGTGGGCAGCGCGCTTCCTGGCCGGCGCCGCGGGCTGATCGCCACCGACAGCGACGAAGGGGTCGAGGCCGGACAGATCCCGGCGGCAAGTTCCGACGGATCAGGTGGCGGTAGCGGCGGCGGAGATACCGGACCGGCTGGCGGTGCACCGTCCGGCGGCCGCGCTGCGCGCGCGGGCGGCGGCGGCGCCACCCTGTTCGAGCGGATGGCCAACCTGTCGCGCGGCGGACGCTCGGCGTCGGACGATGACGAGGACGACGCAGAGGGTGAGGACGGCGGCGGTTCGTCGATCAGCATCCCTCGCTTCCTTGGCAGGCAGAACAACCAATAGGGCCTTTGCCCGGTCGTTCGAGCAAGGTTAAGGCAGGATGCACTAGTCCCCAGCCATCACGGCCATTCCGGTCGTGTCAGTCCAGATTGCGGCCATGCGCGTTTCCAGCCCGTTCCTGTTCCGCCTGTCTCTGGCCAGTGCCTCGGCGCTGGCGCTGCTTCCCGCGATTCCCGCGGGCGCGCAAAGCGTCAGCCAGCCAGTGGTGCAGGCGGTTCCGGGTGGCAGCAGCATGCGGCTCAACGCCGCGCTGGGGCGGCTGGCCCGCAATCCGCGTGATGTCGACGCGCTGATCGAAGCGGGGATGGCCTCGCTTGCGGCGGGCGACGGCGATGCGGCGATCGGGTTCTATCAGAAGGCCGACACGCTCTCTCCGGGCAACCTGCGGGTCAAGGCGGGTCTGGCCGAGGCCTATGCGCTGAGCGGCGATCCGGCCAGCGCCATTCCCCTGTTCGACGAGGCGGAGAAGCTCGGCCTGTTCGAAGCGGCCCGGGTTTCGGACCGTGGTCTGGCCTATGACATGGTTGGCGATCCGGTTACCGCCCAGCGCTATTATCGTGAAGCTCTGATGGCCGGGCCCAGCGACGAGACCAGCCGGCGGCTGGCGCTGAGCCAGGCGATTTCCGGTGATCGTCGCGGCATGGAAGTGACCCTGGGGCCGCTTTTGCAACGGCAGGACAAGGCCGCGTGGCGCACACGGGCCTTCGCGCTGGCGATCCTGGGACAGGCCGACGAGGCGGAATCGATCGCCAAGTCGACGATGCCGGCTGATCTGGCTGCGGCCATTTCGGGCTATCTGCGCTATATGCCCAAGCTGACCCAGGCGCAGCAGGCGACGGCGGCCAATCTCGGCCAGTTCCCGCGCGCTGCGGAAATCGGCCGTGACGATCCCCAGCTGGCCCGGTTCGGGCGGACCCGCGCGGTGCTGGCATCGGCCAGCCAGTCGCTGACCCCGGCCGGGCAGCCGCTCGGCGCGGCAAAACGCACCGACAAGAAGGACCGCAAGCGCGACATCAAGGCCAAGGGCGATGCCGTTCCAGTCAAGACTGTCACCCTTGCGGCGGCCGCGCCGCCGCCGGTCAAGGCGACGCAAGAACCCGTGGTGCCGCTGCCGCCCCCGGTGATTGCTCCAAAGCCGGTGCAGGTTGCCGTAGCGCCCGTTCCCGCGCCCGCAGCTGCGCCGCCGGTTACCAAGCCCGATCCCGTCGTGACTGCACCGGTCACGGCGCCATCGACAGCGCCGCCACCGACTCCGGCGCCAGTCGCTACGCTGCCTGTGACCGAGCCCAAGCCGCAGCCGGGCTTCGCCACGCTCGATACCCCCGCGACCAAGTTCGATCTCAAGCCCGCTGCCGCGCCTTCCGCGCCCGCTGCCCCGGCCAAGCCGCGCAGCCTGGCCGAAGTCTTCGCCGATCTGACCCCCCCCAGCCGTGAGGCCGAGCCGCAGGTTGGCGCGGTCGATCTGCGCAAGCTCAAGACTCCGGTCGCCAAGACTGCCCTGCCCGACGCCAAGGCCGCTGCCGCTCGCGACAAGGCTTGCGAGGTGCCCGATCCCAAGACGGCGCGCTCCGCGAAGGGCAAGACGGCCGTCAAGCCTGCGACTGCCGTGTGCAAGGATCCCAAGGATGACAAGGCCAAGGGGCCCAGCCATCCCAGCCGCTATTGGGTGCAGTTGGCCACCGGCAAGGACAAGAAGGGTCTGGCCTTTGACTGGCGCAAGCTGGTCAAGGACGATCCCGCCGTATTCAAGACCCGCAAGGGCTATACCAGCGCCTTTGGCCAGTCGAACCGCCTGCTGACCGGTCCGTTCGACAGCTCGGCCCAGGCGGCGGTGTTCCTGGCTCAACTGAAGAAGGCCGGGGTCAGCGGTGCGTTTGTCTGGAACAGTCCGGCGGGCCAGGTGGTCGACGCTTTGCCCGGCGGGTGAGCTTCGGCGGGCGGGTTGGCCCCTTTTCCACACCTTGTAAACAGACTTGTCGAGTTTTGCGCAGCCCAGCACGGCTTGCGGATTGTCGCGCCCACCCTTGCCGACGCATCCACCCTCTCATGATGCAGGGTCACCGCGAATACGATGGGCAGGACGACGCAGCGCCCGTCGACATGCTCGCTTCCTTGTTCGAAGCGCGCGGCTGGCCGTGCGAATTCGTCGCCGAGGACGAGATCTCGGGCGAGATCAAGGGCAGCTGGGCCAGCTATACCCTGCGCGGAATCTGGCGGCGCGAGGATCACGTGCTGCAATTGCTGTGCCTGCCCGATATCCGTGTGCCCGATGACAAGCGCGGCGCGGTTCACGAGCTGCTGGCGCTGGTCAACGAGCAGCTGTGGGTCGGGCATTTCGACATGTGGTCGAACGGATCGGTGCTGCTCTACCGCCACGGCCTGCTGCTGGGCGACGACGGCTTGCTGAGCCTGTCGCAGGCCCAGGTGGCGGTCGAAGCCGCGGTCGAGGAGTGCGACCGCTTCTACCCGGCGTTTCAGTTCGTGCTGTGGGGCGACAAGTCGCCGGTCGAAGCACTGACCAGCTCGCTGGTCGATGCGGCGGGCGAGGCCTGAACGAACCAGTTTCCGCTCGTCCTGAGCCTGCGGAAGGACGCGCGGTGTCGGTGGGGCCTTGCGCAACATCCGTCGACAGGCTCAGGATGAGCGAGACTTGGCAGTTGAAGCAGGAACCACGCCCTTGAACACCATCCTTATTCTCGGCTGCGGCAACATGGGCGGGGCGATGCTGGCGGGCTGGCTGGCGGGCGGCGTTGCGCCATCGTGCGTCACCGTGGTCGATCCGGCGCTGGCTGAGGCTCCCGCGGGTGTGCGGTTGCTGCGCGCGTTGCCGGACGAGGCTTTCGATACCGTCCTGCTGGGGGTGAAGCCGCAGCTGCTGGACGATGTCGCGCCGCGCCTCGCGGCAGTGCTGGGTAGCGGGACAACTCTGCTGTCGATTCTGGCAGGAGTAGAGCTGGACAGCCTTGCGGCGCGGTTTCCCGGCGCAGGGGCGCTGGTGCGGGTCATGCCCAACCTGGCTGCCGCAATCGGCAAGTCGCCCATCGCGCTGTTCGGGCGTGGGCTGGATCAGGCCGGGCGCGACGCGGTGAGCGCGCTGATGCAGCCCCTAGGCCAGCCCGAATGGCTGGCGGCAGAAAACGATTTCGATCTGGTCACCGCGCTGGCGGGATCAGGGCCGGGCTTCGTCTACCGCTTTATCGAAGCGCTGGCAGAGGGTGCGAGCGCCCTGGGACTGGACGCGGCGCAGGCCCAGCGGATGGCGCTGGCCACGGTCGAAGGCGCGGCGCTGCTGGCCGTAGCCTCGGCGGATGGCCCCGGCGAACTGGCGCGGCGGGTGGCCAGCCCGGGCGGCTCGACCCAGAAGGGGCTCGATGTGCTCGACGCGGACCGGGCACTGCTGCGGCTGATTGAAGCTACCCTTCGCGCCGCGCGTGATCGCAATGTCGAAATGGCGGCGGCGGCACGGCGCTGATCCCGATACAATTGGTTACCGGCCGCTGTCCGGTTTTGCTTGAAACCGGGGCGAAGACATCCGATATTCGTCGCTGTCGCCCACTTTCGGGCAGATAGGAGTTTGAAACCAATGGCTGACTGGAACGATCCGCAGTCGACCCGCACCAACCTTGGCGGAGGCCCGGTCCTCAACGGCCAGGTTCTCGGCGCGGAGACGCTCGACCAGGGGCTGCGGCGGCACATGCTGTCGATCTACAACTACATGGCTTCGGGCGTGCTGCTGTCGGGCGTCATCGCGCTGCTGTTCGCCCGTTCGGGCATGGCCGCGCAGGTGCTGACCACGCCGCTGGGTTGGGTGATCCAGCTGGCGCCGCTGGGCTTCATCCTGGCGATGAGCTTTGGCCTTAACCGGATGCAGACCACCACGTTGCAGGCGCTGTTCTGGGCGTTCTGCGTGGTGATGGGTATGTCACTGTCGGCGATCTTCCTGATCTACACCGGCGGTTCGATCGCCACGACCTTTTTCGCGACGGCCGGGGCCTTCGCCGGGCTCAGCCTGGTGGGTTACACCACCAAACGCGATCTGACGGGCATGGGCAGTTTCCTGATCATGGGCCTGATCGGAATCATCATCGCCTCTGTGATCAACATCTTCCTGAAATCGCCCGGCCTCTATTGGGCGGTGAGCATTCTTGGCGTGCTGATCTTCGCGGGGTTGACCGCCTATGACACCCAGAAGCTGAAGGAGCAGTACGCCTATGTCGCCGGTACCGAAATGGCCGGCAAGGCGGTGGTGATGGGGGCGCTGAACCTCTATCTCGATTTCATCAACATGTTCCTCTACCTGCTGCGCTTTCTGGGCGACCGTCGCTAGAATCGGCTGATCGTACGGTCGGAACGGCCAATCGTGCCCGGCGCGTCACCCGACGCGCCGGGCATTTGCATTGCGAACGGTCCAAGCTAGAAGCGCGGTTAATCGTGGGAAAAGAACAACCGTGCGATATGCAGCCGGTGATCTAACAAAGGGCGCAACGGAATATGAAGGCAACCGCAGGCAAGATCGTCGTTGGCGGCGTGGTGGTGCTGATGATGGCGGCATCGCCAGCTCTGGCCAAGCGCAAGCCGCCGCCGGCCCCGCCGCCGCCGCCAGCGCCGCGCTATGTCTATGTCGACTGGAAACCGACTCCGCCCGAATTCGGACCGCCCAATCTGGCCTATCCCGCCCCCGGTCCCGATGGCGTGCGGCCCAGCGTCAACCGCAAGATCTCGCCGGCGCAGACGCTCTGGAATCTGCGCTCCGGCTTCAACGTC
>JABFRE010000079.1 GCA_013141325.1 Novosphingobium sp. | reverse complement strand
CGCGCGCCAAATTCGCTATAGGCGCGCCTTCGCAGCCGCCGGCCCCTGGCCCAGCGCGGACTTGGTAGTCGACTTAGAAATTTTCAGGAACAGGTGCCGCAATGGCTGTCCCCAAAAGAAAAACCTCCCCGTCACGCCGGGGCATGCGCCGCAGCCACGATTCGCTGACGGTCGCCGCGTTTCACGAATGCCCCAACTGTGGCGAGCTGAAGCGTCCGCACAACCTGTGCGGGGCCTGCGGCCACTACAACGGGCGCGAGATCATCGCGGTCGGGCTCTAAGTCCTTTAGTCGGAGAAAGCGCACATGAGCCTGCCGCGTATCGCCGTTGACGCGATGGGCGGCGATGAAGGCGTGCGCGTCATGATCGAAGGTGCGGCGCTGGCCCGGCGCCGCCACGATCGCTTCAAATTCCTGCTGGTCGGCGATGAAGCCCGGATCAAGGATGCGCTGGAAGGCCATCCCAACCTGCGCGCTGCCGCCGAGATCCTCCACGCCCCCGATGTCGTCAGCGGAGATGAACGCCCGACCCAGGCCTTGCGCCGGGCCAAGACGACGTCGATGGGCCTCGCGATCAACGCGGTGAAGGCGGGTGACGCCGGTGCGGCGGTCAGCGGCGGCAACACCGGCGCGCTGATGGCCATGGCCAAACTTGCGCTGCGGACCATGCCGGGGATTGACCGGCCGGCGCTGTCGGCGTTGCTGCCGACGCTGGGCGACAACGATCTGGTGATGCTCGATCTGGGCGCCAACACCGAGTGCGATGCCCGCAACCTGGTGCAGTTTGCGATCATGGGTGCGGCCTATTCGCGGATCGTCACCGGGCGCGATCAGCCGCGGGTGCGGCTGCTCAACATCGGCACCGAAGAAACCAAGGGCACCGAAAATCTCCAGTCCGCCGCCGCCACCCTCAAGGAAGCGGCCGCCAGTCTGTCGATGTCGTTTGACGGCTTTGTCGAGGCTGACAAGCTGGGCCGCGGCGATGTTGACGTGGTAGTGACCGACGGCTTTTCCGGCAATATCGCGCTCAAGGCCGTCGAGGGCACGGCCCGGTTCGTGGCCGATCTCCTGCGCAGGGCCTTTGCGTCGTCGCTGCGGTCCAAGTTCGGCTTTCTGGTTTCGCGTCCGGCGACTGAGCTGCTCAAGCATCATCTCGATCCCAACAACCACAATGGAGCGGTGTTCCTGGGCCTAAACGGGGTTGTGGTGAAAAGCCACGGGTCGGCCAGCGCGCTGGGCGTCGCCAACGCGGTGGCGGTGACTGCGCGGCTGCTGGAGCACAACCTGACCGAGCGCATCTCTGCCGATCTGGAACGGCTGGGGGGGAATCACCTGGGCCGGACGGCAAAGGCTGCCGAATGATTCGCCGTTCGGTTTTGATCGGCACGGGCTCTGCCCTGCCGCGGCGGGCGGTGAGCAACGCCGAACTGGCGCAACAGGTTGATACCAGTGACGAATGGATCGTCGAGCGCACCGGGATTCGCAACCGTCACATCTGCGCCGACGATGAGAATACCGCCACACTGGCCATCGATGCAGCGCGCCGGGCTTTGGAGGCAGCGGGAATCGACGCTGCCAGCATCGGCCTGATTGTACTGGCCACGGCCACGCCCAACCAGACATTTCCCGCCACCGCGACAATCGTGCAGGATGCCTTGGGTTGCAACGGCGGCATCGCGTTCGATGTATCCGCAGTCTGCTCGGGCTTTCTCTATGCGCTCAGCGTGGCCGATTCGATGCTGCGCACCGGAATGGCCAGCCGCGCGCTGGTGATCGGCGCGGAAACCTTCAGCCGGATCCTCGATTGGGAAGACCGCACCACCTGCGTGCTGTTCGGCGATGGCGCCGGGGCCGTGGTGCTTGAAGCGCGCGATGTTGCGCCGGACGGGCCGGGGATCCTTGCCAGTCAGCTCCACGCCGACGGCGCCCACAACGAACTGCTCTATGTCGATGGCGGGCCGGGCACGACCGCGACGGTCGGCCACCTGCGCATGAAGGGCCGCGAAGTGTTTCGCCACGCCGTGGTCAATCTGGCCCAGGTGCTGGGCGACGTGCTCGAAGGCGTAGGGCTGTCGTCAGCGGACATCGACTGGGTTGTGCCGCACCAGGCCAACCAGCGGATCCTTGACGCCACAGCCAAGAAGCTGGGCCTGCCGCCTGAAAAGGTGATCGTAACGGTCGATCGCCACGCCAATACTTCGGCCGCGTCGGTGCCGCTGGCGCTGGATACGGCGGTGCGTGACGGGCGGATAAAGCCGGGCGATCTGGTGGTGCTCGAAGCCATGGGCGGAGGCTTCACCTGGGGTGCCAGCCTGCTCCGCATCTGAGCAACACAGCCTAACCCACAGGTTTCACCCGCTTCCGTTGCATTTGCTTGGGGTTCGGCTATTGTCCGACTCACTGGTCGCGCCAACGTAATCGAGGGAAGGAGCTGATGCGCTCCATGAATACTCTGACACGGGCCGATCTGGCCGAAGCCATAAACCGGAAGCTGGGGCTTTCGCGCTCGGAATCGCTTGGCATGGTTGAATCGATTCTCGATCACATGACCGGCGCTCTCGAAGAGGGTGAGAACGTCAAGATTTCCGGTTTCGGAACCTTTCTGCTGCGTGACAAGGGACAGCGGATCGGACGCAATCCCAAGACCGGGGTTGAAGTGCCGATCACGCCGCGCCGGGTGCTGACCTTCCGGGCCAGCCAGATGCTCAAAGAACGGATCGCCAAGGGATGAGCGGCGAGGGCCTTCTTGACCGGACGGCACAAGGCGCAAGCTTTGCCGACGGCAAGGAGCCCGGGGCCCTGCGCACGATTGGCGAAGTGGCCAAGGCGCTGGGCATTCGCCAGCATGTGCTGCGTTATTGGGAAGAACAGTTCCCGATGCTGCGGCCGCTCAAGCGCAGCGGCGGGCGGCGCTATTACCGGGCGGAAGATGTCCAGTTGGTCGAAACGATCGACCGTCTGGTCCACCGTGAGGGCTATACCCTCAAGGGCGCCAAGAAAGCGCTGAGCAACGGTGGCGGGACCCATGGGTCGGACGCGGCACCCCAGCCTGTGGCGATCTCTGCACCGCTGCCATCCGGCGCTGCGCCCGCGCCCTCATTCGCGTACCGTGCCCGCCTGATCGCGCTGCGCACCACTCTGGTTACCGCGCTGCACGAAGCCTGAGCGGGTCGCTGACCCCCCTCGTCAAACAGATCGCTGCGCGCTAAAGTTTCTCCGTTGCAGGAGCGAGAAACTTTATGACTCACAGCTATGACGCCGATTTGTCCCTGTTCATCAACGGCAGCTGGAAGCTGGGGGAGGGGCGCGATCTGTTTCCGGTGGTCGATCCGGCGCGCGGCGAGACGATTGCCGAAGTGCCGATGGCCACGCCCGCCGATCTGGACGAGGCACTCGACGCGGCGGCGAAAGGCTTTGCGTTGTGGCGTGCCACTCCGGTCGAGCAGCGCGCCGCGGTGCTCAAGAAGGCGGCGGCACTGCTGCGCGAACGGGCCGATGCAATTGCCCACCTGCTGACGCTGGAGCAGGGCAAGCCGCTGGCCGAAGCTCGTTCCGAAGTGGCGGGCAGTGCGCAGCTGTTCGACTGGGCAGCCGAGGAGGCGAGCCGGATCTATGGCCGCGTGCTGGTCCGCCCCACCGGGCAGCGCAGCATGGTGATCAAGCAGCCGGTCGGACCGGTCGCGGCGTTCAGCCCTTGGAACTTTCCGGTCTATCTGATGGCCAAGAAGCTGGCTCCGGCGCTGGCGGTGGGGTGCTCGGTGATCGCCAAGCCGCCTGAGGAAACCCCCGGCTGCTGCGGAGCGCTGATGCGGTGCCTGGCCGATGCCGGGCTGCCGGCGGGGGTGGCGCAGCTGGTTCACGGCGTGCCCGACGCGGTCAGCCGTCATCTGATCGCCAGCCCGGTGATACGCAAGGTCAGCTTCACCGGCTCGATCCCGGTAGGCAAGCACCTGATGAAACTGGCCGCCGATGGGGTGAAGCGGATCACGATGGAGCTGGGGGGCCACGCGCCAGCGCTGGTGTTCGACGATTGCGATCTCGACAAGACGCTCGACATGGTCGTGCCGCAGAAATTCCGCAACGCGGGCCAGGTCTGCGTCAGCCCGACCCGGTTCTATGTGCAGGAGGGGATTTACCAGCGCTTCGTCGATGGCTTTGCCGCGCGCACCGCAGGGATCAAGACCGGACACGGACTTGAGCCCGGAACAGGCATGGGCCCGCTGGCCAACGTCCGCCGACCGCAGGCGATTGCCGCATTGGTGGAAGATGCAGCCAGCAAGGGCGCCCGGGTGATGGCCGGCGGACGGCGCGGGAACGAGGGCTTCTTTTTCCAGCCCACCTTGCTCGCCGACGTGCCCGATACCGCCGATATCATGAACAACGAACCCTTCGGTCCGGTCGCCGTGGCGGCGCCGTTCACCACGCTGGACGATGCGATTCTAAAGGCCAACCGTCTGCCCCACGGGCTCGGCTCCTTCGCCTTCACCGAAAACC
>JABFRE010000114.1 GCA_013141325.1 Novosphingobium sp. | reverse complement strand
CCGCCATTCGTTGCCTTGCCATCAGCCGGCTTGTACCGGGCACCATCAGATCACCGCAGCCAGCTCGGATGCCTGCTTGATCGCGCGCTTGGCGTCGAGTTCGGCGGCTTCGTGCGCGCCGCCGATCAGGTGGGCGGGGCAGCCGCGCTCTGCCAGGGCGTCGTAGAGACCGCGGGCCGGATCCTGGCCCGCGCAGACGATCACGGTGTCGACCGGCAGCAGCACCGGCTCACCGCCGATAACCACGTGCAGGCCGGCGTCGTCGATCTTGCGGTACTCGACCCCGGACACCATCTTCACCCCGCGCCGCTGCAGCGTCAGACGGTGGGTCCAGCCGGTGGTCTTGCCCAGCCCCTGCCCGACCGGCGTGGCCTTGCGCTGAAGCAGGGTCACCGCGCGGTCGTTGCTGGCCACCTGCGGCTCGATCCCGGTCACGCCGCCGCGCGGGTGCCCTTCGAAATCGATCCCCCATTCCCGGGCGAAGACCGCCACGTCGAGCGCGGCCGAAGTCCCTTCGTGGGTGATCAGCTCGGCCACGTCGAAGCCGATTCCGCCCGCCCCCATGATAGCAACTGACTGACCAACCGGTGCGCGCCCGGTGATCACGTCGAGATAGCGAACCACCTTTGGGTGATCGATCCCGTCGATTGCCGGGGTACGCGGTTCGATCCCGGTGGCGATCACCACCTCGTCGAAGCCGCCCGTGGCAAGCGCACCCGCGTTGACCCGGGTCCCCAGCCGCAGGTCGACCCCGGTGAGTTCGATTATTCGGGCGAAATAGCGCAGCGTTTCGTAGAACTCCTCCTTTCCGGGAATCCGCTTGGCCAGATTGAACTGCCCGCCGATTTCCGCGCCGGCATCGAACAGCGTCACCCGGTGCCCGCGCTGCGCCGCCAGCGTGGAGAAGGCCAGACCGGCCGGCCCGGCGCCGACGACCGCGATGGTCTTTGGCGAGGCGGCGGGGGGATAGGACAGCTCGGTCTCGCGGCAGGCGCGGGCATTGACCAGACAGGTTGTCAGCCGCCCGGTGAAGGTGTGATCGAGGCAGGCCTGGTTGCAGCCGATGCAGGTGTTGATCTCGTCCTCGCGGCCCTCGCGCGCCTTGTTGACCAGATCGGGATCGGCCAGCATCGGCCGGGCCATCGAGACCAGATCGGCATCGCCGCGCGCCAGCACCGCCTCGGCCACGTCGGGCATGTTGATCCGGTTGGAGGTGATCAGCGGGATCGTCAATTCCTTGCGTAGCCGCCCTGTCACCTGGGTGAAGGCGGCGCGCGGGACCATGGTGGCGATGGTGGGGACAAAGCTTTCGTGCCAGCAGAAATGGGTGGAGATCACATCCACCCCCTCCGCCTCCAGCGCCTTGGCAAGGCTGACCACTTCATCCCAGGCCATCCCGCCCTGGAGCATGTCCATCGCCGAGATGCGGAAGATCAGAATGAAGTCCGGCCCCACCGCCGCGCGCACCCGCCGCACCACCTCGACCGGAAAACGCATCCGGTTTTCCCACGAACCACCCCAGCCATCGGTGCGCTGGTTGGTCTTCTCGACCAGGAAGGTCGAAATCAGGTACCCTGCCGAGCCAATGATCTCGACCCCGTCGTACCCGGCCTGCTTGGCGAGTGCCGCGCAGTTCGCGAAAGCGGCGATCTGTTCCTCGATGCCGGCTTCGTCGAGTTCGTTCGGCTGATAGCGCCCGATCCGCGATTTGACCGGTGACGGCGCTACGCAATCGGGCGTTCCGGCGAGCGGTCCGGTGTGAAGGATCTGCATCACGATCTTCACTTCGGGATCGGCGGCATGGACCGCGCCGGTCACCTGACGGTGCAAGGCCACGTCGCCCGGCCCAAGCAGCTTGGCACCGTGCCCGACAGTGGGGTGCGGGCCGATCCCGCCGGTGATGATCATGCCCACCCCACCGCGCGCGCGCTCCACGAAATAGGCCGAAAGCCGCTCGGCCGCATCGGGCAGGTCCTCAAGGCCCGTGTGCATAGAGCCCATCAGGATCCGGTTCCTGACCTGGGTATGGCCCACCTTGAGCGGCGAGAAGACATGCGGATAGCGGGCGTGGGCGGTCATGAGGGCAATCCTGCAAGGGTCAATCGGGAGTGTAGTCGGGCCGGCGCTTTTCCAGGAATGCGCGCATCCCTTCGGCGAAATTCGGGCTTTTCGACGTCATGATCTGATTGCGGTTCTCGAGCGCCATCGCTGCTTCGAGGCCCTGGGCGTCGACCGCCATCGCCAGGCCTTCCTTGGTCATCCTGAGACCCATCGGCGAGGCGTGGAGCAGATCGTCGATCCACGGCTGCGCGGCCGCTTCCAGTTGATCTTCGGGCACCACTTCCGCCACCAGCCCGACCGCGAGCGCACGCTGGGCAGTGATGAAGCGTCCGGTCAGCATCAGTTCGGCGGCGATCGATCCGCCCACCAGCCGCGGCAGGAAATAGCTGACCCCCATGTCGCAGGACGACAGCCCGATGCGGATGAAGGCCGCGTTCATCCGCGCGCTGTCCCCGGCGAGGCGAATGTCGCTGGCCAGCGCGAAGGCAAAGCCGCCACCGCAGGCCGGGCCGTGGACCAGCGAGAGGATCGGCTGTGGGCAGCGCCGCATCTTGATGTAGACGTCGGCCAGATAGCCCTGAAAGCCAAAGCCGCCGCCAAACGGCACCGCGCCTCGGTCGGCATGTTCCTTGATGTCGAGCCCCGCACAGAACGCCTTGCCCGCGCCGCGCATAACCACCAACCGGACCGAGCCATCGTGGTAGAGCGATCCGAAATAGTCGTTGAGTTCGCCGACCATCGCCAGATTGATGGCATTGAGCGCATCGGGACGGTTGAGCGTGAGCCAATCGGCCTCGCCCCGCTTTTCCACCGTGATGGTCTGATAGCTTCGTGCCATGCCTGCCTCCCGCCGTGCGCCTGTTAATCGCGTGATTAAACATCGCATGGCGCGGCACAACCACTTTTCGATCTATGGTGCGCATGCCCTCCATCCACAGGACGGATGAGGTGGCAGACGATTCCCCATCGCATCGCGGCGCGCCGGTCGCTAGGAGGTGCCGGACGATGACCGAAACCCCTCCCCTCAGCGGACCGCTCGCCGGAATAACCGTGCTGGACCTCTCGCGGGTGCTGGCAGGCCCGTGGTGCGCCCAGATCCTTGGCGACCTGGGGGCCGACGTGATCAAGGTCGAACAACCTGGTCAGGGCGACGATACCCGGCGCTGGGGCCCACCGTTCCTGAACGATGGCTCGCGCGATTCGGCCTATTACCTCTGCGCCAACCGCAACAAACGCTCGATCGCGGTGGACATCGCCCGGCCCGAAGGCGCCGATCTGGTCCGCAGCCTGGCCGCCCGGGCCGACATCGTGCTGGAGAATTTCCGCGTCGGCGCGCTGGCCAAATACGGGCTGGACTACGCCGCCCTCAGCGCGATCAAACCCGACCTGATCTATTGCTCGATCACCGGCTTCGGCCAGACCGGGCCGGAAAAGGACAAGGGCGGCTATGACTTCCTGATCCAGGGGATGAGCGGACTGATGAGCGTTACCGGCCTGCCCGACGGCGTACCCGGCGGCGGACCGGTCAAGGCCGGAATCCCGATCAGCGATCTGACCACCGGGCTCTACGCGGCGATCTCGGTGCTGGCCGCGCTCAACCACCGCGCCCGGACCGGCGAAGGTCAGCACATCGACATGGCACTGCTCGATGCGCAGGTCGCGCTGCTGGCCAACCAGGCCTCGGGCTGGATGAACGGCGGGATCGAACCCCGGAGGATGGGCAACCAGCACCCCACGATCGTGCCCTATCAGGATTTCGCCTGCGCCGACGGGGACATCCTGATCGCGCTGGGTAACGACCGCCAGTTCCGCAGCCTCTGCGCCGTGCTGGACCTGCCCGCGCTGGCCGACGATCCACGCTTTGCCGTATCGGCCACCCGCAGCGAAAACCGCGAAGCGCTGTTTGCCGCGATCAAGCCGGTGATCGCCAGTCGGAAATCGGACGAACTGATCGCCGATATGGAGGCGGCCAAGCTGCCGTGCGGCAAGGTCAATTCGATTCCCGAAATCCTGGCCCACCCCCAGATCGCGGCGCGCGGCATGGTCCATGAAATGGCGCGCGACGATGGCACGCCGATCAAGGTGCTGGGCTTTCCGGGTCAGCTGTCACGCACCCCCGCCACCTACCGCCACGCCCCGCCGCGCTCGGCGCAGGACACCGCTGCCGTGTTGGGCGAGCGGCTGGGATTGAGCGCGGACGAGATTGCGGCGCTGCTGGCGAACGGAATTGTTGCGGACAGACTCTAAGGCGGCCAATCATTGCGATCCTCCCCTCCCCGGCGGGGAGGGGCTGGGGGTGGGGGCTCCGCGCCTATGAGAGGGCAGAACCCCCATCCCAACCCTTCCCCACAGGGGAAGGGCTCTTGTCAGGATGGCTCTAAGCCTCAGGCCGTTTGCGTTGCAGGCCCGAGCGCTTGCAGCTCGCCACCAGTTCGCCCTTCTGGTTGAAGGCCTGGTGCAGGAAGGTGACGATCCCGGCA